>CAIUSK010000303.1 GCA_903901805.1 uncultured Flavobacteriales bacterium | reverse complement strand
TAAAATCGCCACATACAATGACAGGTTTAATTTTTTCTAAGTTCTTTAAAAACGATAAAAAGTCACGATCCCAAGTTTGTCTATATCCTAATCGGGCCAGTTCGCTACCTGAATTGGGAACGTATACATTAACCAGAAAAAATTCATCGTACTCAGCACAAATAGTTCGTCCTTCCTTGTCATGTTCCTCTATTCCAATATGATAGGTTATATTGTGTGGTTTTGTTTTGGTTAAGATTGCTGTTCCGGAATATCCTTTTTTGTCCGCTTCATGCGCAAAAACATGATATTCGCTCAAAGAGGCGACTGTTTCTTTAACTTGATCAACCGTTGCTTTTGTTTCTTGTAAACAAATTATATCAGCGTTGACCCGTTGCATATCTTGAAGAAAAGATTTTCCTGTAATAGCTCGGATTCCATTAACGTTAAATGAAATGATTTTCATTGTTTTTTTAGTGTAAAATTAGGGTTATTTATCGCAAATCAAACAGATTAACATTACATCAATATTAATTTTCGCAAATCCGAAAAGAAATACCCCCTAATATAGTTCCGTAATGCCCTTGGTTAAATCTATTTGCGATATAGGATAAATCAACTTGAATGTTCTTAGTTAAAAGGTGTGTAAAACCAAAATCGTAACAAATTTCCGGAGAATCAGAATGTAGACTCACGTAATTAAAATTTTCTACAAATGCACTCGTTTTTTTTGTGAGTTGGAAATTGAAACAGGTACTTTGATTCAAATAGTGTTGGTTTTCAGTTGCAAAATGAATATACCCAAAATTGTAATTGATAGAAAACCAATTCGTTAAGGTTGACTGAAACAACAACTGCATCTCCCAAACAAAATTCGCCAGTTTGGGTTTATTCATGTTCGAAAAATTATAATACGAGTTGAGAATTACTGCTGTTTCAGGTATCCATTTTTTCTCTCTTACTATTCTTTGTTTTGCTCCAATAGATCCAAGAATTGGAGATTTTTCTGTGATTTGGCGCATTAACCTAATACTTTGAGGAAATGTAGAGGTAGCAAGACGCAATTCAGTCGTTTTAAATATCCTTTTTCTTACCATTATGCTTGGATAAAGCAAGTCACTTGCCTCACTTTGATCTGAAATTCCTATACCGCTTTCGAAAAAGTAGGTTTTCTCAGGTACTAAATAAGGACTATCAGCCACGCCCGGTCGGTCAAAAACAACCAAGGTGTCTTGACTTATTACTCTAAACGAGACTGATATTATAAATATAGAAAGTATTAATTTCATTAAAAAAGAAAAGTCATCTGTACTCCTAGAAGAAAGTGTTTACTTGATTTGTCTCCCGTTAATGGATTTTTATAGTTATTAATAAATCCATAATCTAAAATTAATGCAGCACGAAAGAGATTTCCTCCCGCCACATTTACATCCAAACCGGAGGACAGTCTAAGAGGTACATCAAACATATGGTAATTACTTTTGTAGGAAACTGGTGCATGAAAGCCATCGTCTACGCTATACCATTTTCTAACCACTTTTTGGTGATACATGGGTACTAGTCCAATCCCAAAAACAAGTCGGGCGTTTTTTACTATTTCTTTTGTAGGTCGATAATAAAATTGAATAGGAACTTCTAATGACCGAACATTATGACGTTGTCTACCTGTCGAATCTTGATTTCCAACTGAATTGTCATAATCAGGTGTAATTATTCCAACTCCTCGCATTTGTAAACCTGCCTGGATACTTAGACCTAATTTTTCGGTAAAGAAGTAATTGTAATCTGCATGTAATCCTAAAACAGGCTTCAAAAAAGCGGAATCTTTCCAATCATGAAATCCAACCCATGAATTATTGAAGGAAAAACCATAGAGTTTTTGTTGAAGGAACATATTTTTGTTTAATTCAATCTTGGTCGGAGCTACCTGTCCAAAAGTAAACTTACATACTATAAATATTGTGATAAAAAATAATTGTTTCATGTTATAAATTTTTTAAGTCCATGCCAACAACGAAATTCATAAGGTTAATAGCCTCATTAAATTTTCGATTGGCTTGAATGTAGTTTAATTTGTTCTCGATATAACTGCGTTGAAAATCGATGTATTCGTACAATGAAATATTTTTACTTTCGTAGTTCGATTTGGCATTTTTGGCAAGTACCTCCATTTGATCGATTAATTCTAGATTGTATGAATTTTTCAATTCTTGGGTTCTTTTAAATGTTTCCACAGCCATTAAAACCTCATTTTTAACTTCCTCCGTTTTGTATTGCAGTAAAAGTGAACTTTGGTCAATTTGAATTTTCGCTTTGGCTATATTGCCTTGATTACGATTGAAAACAGGAATGCCCATTTCAAAAACCATCCCGACGTAGGGTCTAACGTGATTTGATCCTTGATCGTGGGGTTGATACCCTAAATTGATGTTGGGTACAATTTCTGATTTCTCCTTCTTTAAAGTTGCTTGATAGAGCGAAATATTCTTTTGAGCAATTTTTAAATCAGGCCTTCCGTTCATTGCTGTGCC
>CAIUSK010000302.1 GCA_903901805.1 uncultured Flavobacteriales bacterium | reverse complement strand
GTGTATAAACTAATTTAGTCGTTGAGGGTGCATTAGGATTAGTGATAGTAACACCAAAACTAGAAGCATATACTCCACTTGGAAATGAAAATACGGGTGAAATTAAGGTATCCGTATATGTTGTAGCCGAATTATTTGTTGCGGCAGGTGTGGGAGTTAACCATTTTAAAACATCTGTTCCATCCGTAAAGCGACCAATTGAAACATCTCGCACAGGCGATTCAACAACTAATTGACTGATCACCACCTCATCAGGATTTAACAACATAATTGATTCTCCCTGTGTATCTATTTTAAAATTAGTATGTAGTTGGAAACCATTTTCAGGCAAAAACGAACTCGTTAATTCTGTTAAAGTAGTTGTGGTAAAAGAAAAATCAACATAAGTATATAATTCACCAGTTGTTGAGACAACATCAAACGCAATCGAGGAAAGTGGGCCTGCCACTACTCCAGCAGCCTGTAATTCACTAGCTAAAATTAGCATTTGATGACGCGCGCCCCAATACCAATTTCCGTAAGGGGCCGGGTATTCCGTATTCGTATTTTGAATTGTTCCGTTACCAATTTGAAAATTATTTATTTTCATGTTGGGCCGTTGGTTATACAATGAACCCGCGGAAGAAGAACACGCAGCCGAACTTCCATCAATAAAAGAAGCTAAAGTTGATGCGAAAGGAGTCGCCGTCTGACGAACAACCGAATTTTCTGTATATTGAGTGTTATTGTAAGAACAAACATTTAGAATTACATTACTAAACCCATCCCATTGAAAAGGGGTTGTAAGAGTATGCGTATTCCAACCAACAGAAGGGTTATAATTGGTCTGTGAAAGTCCAAATTGAAAAGGAATTCCGCCCATTCTATTTTTTCCACTACAAAAAACAGTTTTAAACTGACCGGGAGCAATGGTTACATCGATAAACTCCCATTTTTTCGCTTGCGCAGGATTGTCCGTTAAAGAAAATGAATTTAAATTTACGGATTGGGGACCCGCATTATACAATTCAATCCAATCGGGAGCATCACCATCTTCATCTAAAAGCGTTTGAAAATTCTTATTGCAGCCTTCGTTAATGGAGACTTGAGACATTAGCCCAAAAGCTAGTGTAATAAAAGAAAAGATGAGTGCAATTTTTAACATGTATTTTTTCAAAAGTAAAGAAAATTATGCAAACAACAAATCGCACTAATTGCTATCTGTATTTTAAATAATTTACTAGATCGGTAAAATGTATTTTAAATTCTCCAAGAAGTGATTCTTCCTCTAAGCCCAATAAATCAAACTGATATCTTTTCCCGTTCCATGTATGAAATATTGAATGCGTTTTGGTTTCTTGTATTTCGGGAAATACATCTCCTGAATTGAAGACTGTATAGTTTTGATATTCTTTTCTGGCAAGCGGTGGCGAAAATAAAAATCTCGATTTTGATCCATCCTGAGTTAGGATCCCCTTGGTATTTAACAATTGAAAAAAAGATTCCTTCTTGTCATTCATGGATAACATAATGGCATATTTTGGCACAGAAACGGACTTGTATTTCCTTACCTCAATAGGATTAAACTCTTCATCCATTTGTGTTTCTATAAATGTTTCGGATATTGCTGTTACTCCGCCCTCGATGAACGAAATATCACCTTCCCAGGCATTCAAGAATTCCGTTGTTGGAAAACTAATTCGTTTGGCAAACTTGTTAATTATCTGTAGGAATTCATCATCCGGATTATCACGAAATTTTGTGATGTCAACATGCAAATTCAAAAAACTAGATGATTCATCGGCAGTTTTGAATCCAAAGCCTTTTTCTTTCAGGGATACATTTAGTAACCCTTTTCGATTAAGTGCTGTTTTAATCAGGAAATGGGTCGAATCACAATGAATGGAAAGAACGGCTTTTTTTAGCCCAAATTCTGTGAGTTTTTTTGATTGTGTACTTACGACAAAAAAGTCTTTTTTAAAGGTATTGTCTTTTAAAAAGTCTTTCCACGTTGGAGTTTGATCATTCAACTTGGCATCAACGATACGCTTAAACTTGGCAGAAATCTGATTGCCCTTGTAAACAAAAGCATACGATTTATCGTAGAAAAAGTAAAGCTTTTCCTTCTTTAGTACATATACTTTTTTTGTTCCAATTAGCGTGTCCTTAATGGGATAAACAATTTTCAAGCGATTAATTCCTGCTATTATTTTCGAACTATCTGTTAATTCAACAATGAGTCCAAACTCTCCTTTACTATTTCCAAAAACATAGGAATATTTTCGTAGGTCGATACCGTAGTTTTTACTTTGACTTAATAAAAAATCATGTGCCAAAAAGTCCTTTACTCCAACTTGGTTTTTTTCGGTAATTTTTTCGGATTCTCTTGCAAAATCAATTAGATTCAACCTCCCAATAAACTCTTCATCTGGCAATCTATCCAAAATGGTTGGTGCTTCGGGTTTTTTTGAAAACAAGGGCTTCAGGACTAAAAAAGCACCCAAAGAAAGGGCAAGTAAAAAAATAAAGAAAACCTTTTTAGCCATTCAATTATTTTGTGAGAATGTAAATTGCATTAATCATGTCCAACACATGCTGACCAGGACCCTCAGGCATTGTTACAAAATCATACGTGAGGTTTAGGTTTGTTTGGTTTATTGATGTTTTTGAAGTTGTTAACTCCATTGTTCCTGATTTACCCCGTAAAGCATCAATGATTTCGTTTTCCTTAGGGGAAAAGATATCTCGTGGAAACAAATTAACGGTTGAATTTAAATCTATTTTGGCATACATCATTCCGCCTTGTGACGCCTTTTTAAGCTCTTTGCTTGAAATAGCCTTTTTTTCATACCCATTGGTATAATTTTTTGCTAAATCTTCATCATTTGTCATTATAAAAACACCATTCTTGTTTATCATGTATAATGGCGCAGCATTTAGTATTGCTTTGTCCATTACATAATATTCACTCCCCTTGACATTGTTAATGTAATGAATATGACCATCTTTTCTTGTAGCTAAAATTTTGGTCATATATTTCAATATTTTTTCAGGAACATCGGGTCTTTTTGTACTAATTCCAACCGTAAAAACAGGCATATCTTCTTCCGCTTCGGTTTCTTTTTCATAATAGTCGTACGTTTCCTCGTCGTAAATAAATTCTATTTTTTTGGTTTTAATTTTTTTCACTCCATTAAAACTACCAAACATGCTTCCTTTGTATGTGTCAAAAACAGCATCTTTATTGATAAATTCATTCATTAAATCCAACATCATAACATTTGCGGCCAAGCGATTATTGTTTTCTTCCTTTGAGAGGATCGGCATAATAATTTCGTACGCTTTTTCATAAGCCTCTCGCATGTTCACTTTGTAGATAAAAAAAGCAGGGGAGTTTTGCGGGATATATTTTTTAACTGCTGGATCCATTTTTGCATCGGCTAAACTAGAATAAATCTCACCCAATTGCTTGTTATATTTAGTTACAACCTGAAATTCCAAATGATCATCAACAAAAACCACATCACCCGTGATAATGTTTTCTTCGTATAATTCGTTCACGTCTGTATAAATGCTCGGGACAATTCCTTGAAAATAAAACAGTCCCTTACTCTTTTCCATTTTCCTAGAGTAATCAAAATAAAATGTTCCTTCTGTATTGTGGGCTATTTGTTCAGCAAAACGAGCGTCTGTAGCAACCAATTTTTTATTTTGAATAAACAACTCATCCAACACGATTTTCTCATAATTCAACTGAAGGGCAAACTGAATGCTATCGCGCAATTCATAGTAGTTTTTCATTAAATTATCCGTAGAATCAGAAAAATCATCGGTAGGTTCAGGAACATACTCTTCATCTATTATAACCTCCAAGGTGTCTCCTTCATTATAAGGCGCTTCAATCGCTTCTTCCTCGTACTCAAATTCCCATGGGCTAGAATTTCCTCTTGCATACCAGATAGAATCTGTAATCATGTCAACCTTTCGCTCGTTAGGTTCCACACGAATTAATAACGCAGATTTTCCCTTGATCAATAAATTATTAAAATAGGAATCATACCACTCTATTCCGCTATAAGGAGATTCAACAGGCGTAAAATCATCAAAAACAGTAAATAAATCAGTCGTGTTTGAAACGCCAAAAGACACTCCAGAAATGGAGTATTCAGGATTTTGACCTAAAAAAATATTGATTTTCTGATCAAAATCAAGTCCGGAATCTTTAATGGTTTTATTATTGGTCGAGCCATCGAATAATTCCTGTTGAAGTTCTTCCATAAAATCATATTGAACCAATTGATCCATGGATATTTTTTGCAATAACTGAATATTGTTTAAACTAAAAACAGTAATTGCTTCACTTGGTACTAAATCCTCTGACTTTTGCGCAAGAACAGTTGAAAGAACAAAAAATGAACAAACAAAAAGAATTTTTTTCATGTGAGAGAAATTAGATAATCCGAACAATAATACGAAGTTAATCATTTTTCAAGCACACAAAGCTTACTTCTGATTAAGGTAAATTGTATTTTCTAAAATTTTAGGGTTTTTTGTTAAGGAATAAGCATTTGCCTTAAGCATAACAGCCATTCTGCTGGTAGAAATTGTAGCGTTTGGATTGTCCGTTTTCTCCACTTGTTTTTGGAAACGAGAGATTGTGGTATAACTACCTGTTCTGAGTAAATCCAACTCGCTTTGCTTAATTTCAGATACTTTTTGAAGTGAAATTTCAGGTATCGACCGCTGTAACTTAGTAGTAGACCAAGAAATCCAATTGTATGCATAATCAACAGATCCTTTTTTGTCTATGGCAAGTGTAGTAATTGCATTTTTTAATGCTTCTTGTAAAGCTGAAACATTGGTGAAGTTACATT
>CAIUSK010000301.1 GCA_903901805.1 uncultured Flavobacteriales bacterium | reverse complement strand
CTTATTTAGTGGGCGATTACGCTTCTGGAAAAGATACCGGAATTATTGATGTTTTATTAATTGGTAACGTCAATAAAAACTATTTAACTGAATTAATTGAAAAAGCAGAGACTTTAGTGCAACGAAAAATCCGACACCTCGTATTGACAGAAATTGAATTAATACAATACAAAGTTCAATATACCGGTCAGATTTTATTACTTTGGAGTAAGCTAAAATAGAACTGAAAAAACTGCTCTTTTTCCACTCAACTCATGAAGTAATTTGTGACTGAGAACGGCGAAGCCATAAAATATCAACAATATAACTAAACGTTAAATTAAACCAACCTTCGTTGTCGCATTTAATTCCACAATCCTTCACTATCAACAGATCCCAATACGAGAAACGTAACGGACATCGTGGCTTGGTGATTTGGCTAACGGGACTTTCTGGATCTGGTAAATCAACGATTGCCAACGAATTAAACACGCATTTATTTCAGCAAAATAAACATGGAGTGATACTGGATGGGGACAATACCCGATTAGGAATCAATCATGATTTAGGTTTCTCAGCTGCTGATCGCACGGAAAACAACCGAAGAGTTGCTGAAATCGCAAAACTCTTTATGGAATCAGGAAATATCGCTATTTGTTCGTTCATTTCGCCCTTTCAAAAAGACAGGGAACTTTCTAAACAACTCATTGGAGAAGCGGATTACTTTGAGGTTTTTGTTAATTGTTCGCTAGAAATGTGCGAAAAACGAGACGTTAAAGGCATGTACAAACAAGCTAGAAAAGGAGAATTAGAATCATTTACAGGTATTTCAAGTCCGTATGAAACCCCTATTAATCCGCAACTGATACTACATACAGAACAACTGAATTTGCAGCAATGTGTCGAATTATTGTTGGAATCCATCAGTGAACGGATTAAACTACCGCAATAGAAAACCCTATTCATTGAAAAACTACAGATTAAGTCATCTTGAGGAATTAGAAGCAGAATCAATCTTCGTGCTGCGTGAAACATTTGCTCAATTCGATAATCCGTGTATCCTTTTTTCAGGTGGAAAAGACTCAATTGTAGTAACTCAATTGGCTGTAAAAGCCTTTGCTCCTGCAAATATTCCTTTCACCCTGCTTCACATCGATACAGGACACAATTTTGAAGAAACATTACTTTTCAGAGATCAACTTGTTGAAGAAATAGGCGTTAAGTTAATTATTGGATCTGTTGAAGCATCAATAAATTCAGGGAAAGTAGCTGAGGAAAAAGGAATTTACGCCAGCAGAAACAGAGCCCAATCTGTGACACTGTTGGAGATGATTGAAAAACATCAATTTGATGCTGCGATTGGAGGTGCTCGACGTGACGAAGAGAAAGCGCGCGCCAAAGAACGTTTTTTTTCACACCGGGATGAATTTGGACAATGGGATCCAAAAAATCAGCGACCGGAATTGTGGAATATCTTCAACGGTAAAAAACAACTGGGCGAACATTTTCGCGTTTTCCCAATAGGTAATTGGACTGAATTAGATATTTGGCAATACATTCAGCAAGAAAATATTGCTTTACCTTCCTTGTATTTCACCCATGAAAGAGAAATTATAAGACGTGGAGATACACTCCTAGCCCATTCGCCATTTATTCAACTGCTTGAAGGTGATCGTGTAACAAAAGAACGGGTCAGGTTTCGGACTATCGGTGATTTAACCATTACCGGAGCAATTGAATCCGAAGCACATTCGATAGAAGATATTATTAAAGAAGTGGCTACGGCAAAAGATACAGAACGAGGAAATCGCGCAGATGATCAGCGTTCGGAATCTTCGATGGAAGACCGAAAAAGAGAAGGATATTTTTGATGAAAGAGGAACGAATGCTTACCCATGAATTATTGCGATTTACTACCGCGGGAAGTGTAGATGATGGGAAAAGTACCTTAATTGGTCGTTTATTATATGATTCAAAGAATATTTTTCGAGATCAACTGTTGGCCATCGAGAAATCGAGTCAGCGAAAAGGATTGAAGCACATAGACTTATCTCTTTTAACCGATGGATTGAAGGACGAACGCGAGCAAGGAATAACTATTGACGTTGCCTATCGCTATTTCTCCACACCCAAACGTAAATTTATCATTGCAGATACGCCTGGACATATTCAATATACCCGCAATATGGTTACTGGCGCTTCTACTGCCAATGCTGCCCTCATACTAATTGATGCGCGTAAAGGAGTGGTTGAACAAACCAAAAGACATAGTTTCATCGCTTCATTGTTGCAAGTTCAACACATTATTATCTGTATTAACAAGATGGATTTAGTGGATTACAGCCAGAGTCGATTTGATGAAACTGTGGAAGAATATTGCAATTTCGCATCAAAACTAGCGATTAAGGATTATGCTTTCATTCCCATTTCGGCATTAAACGGCGACAATGTGGTAAATCGTTCAACTGAAATGCCTTGGTATGATGGTCCAACACTTATGTATAGCTTGGAGAATATTCAAGTAGCGAATGATGTGAATCACTTAGACATGCGGTTCCCCATACAAACCGTGATACGACCACAAACTAAAGATTATCCCGATTTCAGAGGATATGCAGGTCGATTAGCTGGTGGAATTGTTCGAGTAAATGATGAAATCAAAGTGCTTCCTTCCGGAATGATTTCAACCGTTAAAGCGATTCATGGGCCCAAAGGTACAATAGAAGAAGCCTTCGCTCCTCAGTCTATCACCATTGAATTATCCGATGATATTGATATTAGTCGAGGAGATATGTTGGTAAAAGTAAATAATGTGCCCGACCAACAGCAAGAGATTGACGCCATGGTTTGTTGGCTAGGATCTAGTCAACTTACAGCAGGCAATAAATATGCGCTGAAACATACCAGTCGAGACAGCAGAGTAATTATTCAAGAGTTAATTTATCAAGTGGACTTAAATACACTTTCACGCAATGAACAAATCAGCGACTTGCAAACGAATGACATTGGAAGGATTAAATTGAAAACAACTAGTGCGCTTTACACAGACAGTTATCGTCAAAATAGAATTACAGGGTCATTCATTTTAATTGATGAAGGCACGAATAACACAGTTGGAGCAGGAATGATTTTGTGAAAAAGAAAATTACCAACAGTATATTTTTCAAAACCATAAAAAAAATAGTTTAAAAGTTTTCAGATTTATTGTATTTAAATTTTTAAAAGAAATAGATATAAACAATGGAGTATCTGCTCTTGTTTGATAAATAGATGAAGAATTTAATATCGCATTTATATTCTTTAAATTCCT
>CAIUSK010000300.1 GCA_903901805.1 uncultured Flavobacteriales bacterium | reverse complement strand
TCTAAAAAAGCTTTAATTTCTGTTGTGTCAAACAGTGATCCTTTGGAGAAGGTATTGATATAAAACAGAACCCCATATTCATTTTCTTGATCATTCAATGCATGAATACCATTGACATCCATGTATGCCAGCACAAAATGATTCGGTAAATTAACGCCATAAACAGGCAAATCTAAGGATTGGGCTATCACGCTGTAGATTAAACTCAAGCTTAACGGATTTCCTTTTCGTGTTTCTAATACTTGATTAATATAGGAATTTGGAGGAGCCAAAAAGTCATCTGAATCACCTTCAAATTGGTGATGCGCAAAAAATATTTTATTAAAAATTTTTACTTTTTCAAAAGCAGTTTGATTGTCATTCAACTCGAGCCAAATATCTCGTCTAATATTTTGAATTAAATCAATAATCTCTGTTTCATCTAAATCAGGAAATTCATATTTCGCAATAATACATGCACCTTTTAACAGGTCTTTATCCGAGGAATTCAACCAAAGATTCAATTCTTTCTTTACTTCTTCAAATTGAATATCCCGTATGATATCATCTATTCGATTGTGGTGATTATTTCCAAAAAGATCTGTTTCCCAGGTGTTCTCAAGAAAAGGCAGCGCTGAAGTTCCACATCGAATTAGCTCACCACGTACATGCTCATAAATATGATTATCTGGGTCATCGACCAATCTTATTAATGCTTGTATAGAAGTAGCTTGCAACATATTTACGGTCCAAAATTACCTTTTGATTGAACAATTTTAATCGAGCGAAAAAATGTTTATCCATAAAATAGTGTTAATTACTACTATTTATTTGAAAAAATGTAACTTTTATAAGGCTTACCCGTTTACCTGAGTCAGGATCTAAATTAACAGCTACAGGTTAAATTAGGAAAGGAGGTCAGTGATGACCTCTTTTTTTTTATATTTGTTACAAATATTCTTTTCCTATGAAACAGCTTATCTCGTTTAAATTATTCTTTGGATTACTTTTTTTGGTTACTTCCTGCTGCTCGAACAAAAATCTACCAGTAAGCTCTGCGTATAATTGCCAAGGAATTGTTCATTTATCAGAAAATGGCTGTCCTATTTATATAGAAATAACAAATTCACAAGTAGAGGGTATAATAACCGGCAACAAAATTTACCCTATTGAATTAGCGGATAAATACAAGAAAAAAGGACTGAATTTACGTTTTTTAGCTACCGTAAGTCGGGCAAAATCTCCAGAAGGTTGTGCAATCGACGGAGTGGCTGCAGTATCATCAATTTCCGTTATCCCTTAATTTTTTTAATCAAACGATAGTTTTTATAACTCACGTTTATGTTGAGATAAGTGTAAAGGAAATTCTTAATCCAGTCTTTCAAATTTCTTTTATTTCGAGAAATGTCAAAATCAAATTTCCAATTTTTTTGATTAATTCTGCTTTCCATAACTTGAGGGTGTGACCCGTCAAATTTTTTCAATTCAGAAATATGACTTTCATAATCAAATTCATCCGCTTTTACTACGTGTTGATCAACCCAAGAATCGTCGTGCCATAGTTTATTGAAAGATTCTTGTTTCAATTGCATCGCGCGGGGATCTTTGACCCAACCATAATGGTAAACTTCAGCATCGATGCTAGCAACATTCAGTTTCTCATTTTCATTTTTTCGAAATCCTTGTGCGTCTTTATAGGAATAAATGGAAGGATTGTTTCGAACGATTCTTATCTCATTTCGATACCAACCAGGCGACGAACCCACATAATCATAGGAACCATAAAAATGTTGATAAGAAAACAATAACCCATCTATGGAACTATCCTCCAAGCACATTTTCATACCCCTTTCCATCGTATCCAAATATTTTTGATGAATCACCTCATCACCTTGAATATATATTGCCCAATCCATTTCTTGGGATATTGCTGCGAATGCTTTATCAGTTTCTACAGCCAAAACACGTCCACCCTCACGTAAAGACTCATCCCAAACTGTTTCAATGATTCTAATTTTTGATGGATGAATAGATTGTATCAATTCAAGTGTTGCATCTTCCGATTTACCAACCGCAACCACCATTTCATCACATAAGGGAAGAATCGATTGAATAGCTTCTACAATTGGATAATCATAAATCAGTGCATTCTTAATAAAAGTAAATCCCGCAACTTTCATTTTACTGAGCTTTTTGATCTCTTAATCGCGGATATTCCTCCATTAACGGTTGATTAATAATTGAAAAACAAAGGGAAGCTAGATCGCTAACAGACAACTCAATCACTTGGTCTTTCGGTATATATT
>CAIUSK010000299.1 GCA_903901805.1 uncultured Flavobacteriales bacterium | reverse complement strand
TGGAATTTACTACTTAACAATTGAGACAGAAAAAGGATTTAAGGAACGAAAATCACTTATTAAAAATTAATTGTTTTTCATATAAATTCCTATTTTTGTTTCGATGAAGCAAAAAGTTCTTCTTACCGTCCTATGTTATGGGTTATTGGCTACAATTCAAGCACAAACTATTTTTTCGGAAGTCCATAAAGAAAATCAGTATCCTTTTTTATTGTCTATTCCTCCAGATTCTGTTGACAGTCAAGGCCCTTCACCACTACTCGTTTTTTTGCACGGGCGAAGCTTATCAGGTTCCGATTTGACAATGGTAAAAAAATATGGAGTGCTGCATGAAATGGAAAAGAAGGGACGTTTTGTACCTGGGTATGTTATTGGCCCACAGGTAAAGAAGGGAGAAAGCTGGAATCCGGATAAAATATTACAATTAGTTGAATACATGATCCGAAACTACAACATAGATTCTTCCCGTATTTACATTGCAGGCATGAGTTTGGGAGGGTATGGAACTTTACATTTTGCTGGAAAATACCCACAAAGGGTTACGGCAGCAGTTGCCTTGTGCGGTGGTGGCGATGTGCGCGATGGATGTCGGTTGGCAGAAGTTCCGTTATGGATAGAACACGGAGATCAGGATGAATCTGTGCCGGTGAACGAATCGATCAAGGTGGCAAATGCAATCAAGGGATGTAATGGCGGTAAAAACCTCAAATTTATTATCGATCAAGGAGCAAATCATGGGGCCTTAGAAAAGATATTTCGGTCTGATGAATTTTATAATTGGCTTTTCTCTTTTAAGAGCGATGACAACTAATTAGATTCATTCTAAATAAGAACCAAATTAAATCTGCATTGTTCTATGATTTAACTTTGCATCTGTAACATCAATCGTTGAATTTATAGTAGGAATATGAGTAAATCAGTTTTATTAAAATCATCCATCGCCAAAAAATATTGGATGGCATTAACCGGATTATTTTTGTGTACCTTCTTAGTAGGTCACTTAGCAGGTAATTTACAACTTGTTTTTAGCACGGGTGAAGAAGGTAAAAGAGCATTTAATGAGTATGCGTACTTCATGTCGCACAACCCGGCCATCAAGCTTTTATCATACGTAACCTATATTTCGATCCTATTTCACATCGTTGATGGATTCATGTTAACGATCCAAAATAAAAAAGCAAGACCAGTTGGTTATGCATACAATAAGCCAGGTGCAAACAGCTCTATGGCTTCCAGAAATATGGCGGTGTTAGGTACATTGATTTTGGTGTTTTTAGCAACACACATGGCTAATTTCTGGTGGAAAGCGAAAGTGTCAAGTGAAAAATTTCCGTTACATACATATACTGTTTATCCTCCAATGGCAGAGCGTCCAACTGAAATGTATTATACCGTAAAAGGAGATGCTATTCCTAAAGAAGGAGTTATTGTGAAAGAAGGAACTAAATTGTTCATTGATTCCAAAATGTTTGAGCAACAAATAGCTGTGATGAAACAAATGAATCCAGGGCAACAATTACCTGATATGAGTCAAATGAACAAAAATCCAGAGTTGGGTGAAGGATATAAAGATTTGCATTCGCTCGTTTTTGCATTCTTCGGACATGATAAATCAAAACAAGGTTTTCCTAAAAATGATATGGCTTTGGCTGGTTTAATTTTCTATGTCATTAGTATGTTAGTTCTAGGCTTTCATTTGTGGCACGGCTTCTCTTCGGCTTTCCAGTCGTTGGGTGTTAATCACGCTGCTTATACACCTTGGATTAAAAAAATAGGGTATGGTTTTGCCATTTTGGTTCCAGGTCTTTTTGCACTTATTCCGATTGTTATTTTCATTACTAAATAGATTAAAATTCGAATTGATATGTCAATTTTAGA
>CAIUSK010000298.1 GCA_903901805.1 uncultured Flavobacteriales bacterium | reverse complement strand
TATAATTAATATTATGTTAAATAGAATAATTGTATGAGTATCAATAAAGTTAAACAATCAAATAACTTTGCTTCTTCTGATACTTCAATTAACTTTGTAGCATGTTAAAACAAGTCTCTATTGAATTAGTAAATTCCATGAATAAAAATACACTCATGGAAACACTTGGTATTGAGTGCGTAGAAATTGGCGCTGATTATGTGATTTCTAGAATGCCTGTGGATCATCGAACGCAGCAACCGATGGGACTTTTGCATGGTGGAGCAAGCATGGCTTTAATTGAAAGTATTGGATCCATGGGTTCTACATTATTAATTGATCTGGAAAAAGAATCACCAGTTGGATTAGAGATTAATGCAAATCACATTTCAGGTGTGCGTTCAGGTTTTGTGCGAGCAATTGGAAAAATTGTCCATGCAGGAAAAAGAACCCATTTGTGGCAAGTGGATATTTTTGATGAAGAAACTAACAAATTAGTTTGTACAGGACGGTTGACTGTAATGATAATTCAAAAAAAGTAATACCATTGAGTGATTTTCTTGCATATCGTTTCCCTGATCATTCTGCACACCATTTTTTAGGGCAATTTTCTATATGTTATAACACCTCTGAAATCAAAGATTCTTTTATTTTATCTGATTTTCTTGGAGAAAAATGGTTCGAGTTTAGTGGTCAAGAGATACATGAATTAATTGATTTTTCGTGGCATTTCTCTGCAAGCAAGCCTCCTGAAATCAATAAGGAAACATACTTGAAAAATGCTGAGGGAATGTTGAAAGCAATTCAGTTGATTGGTATGAAAAAGGTAGTTTTTTCAAGAGTTAAACACACTGAATTTTCCGCAGATAAAGTCATTCATTTTTTCAACGATTTATGCAATAAATACCCTAAAGCATTTGTTTATTTGGCTTCCTCTCCCCTTTTTGGTACTTGGATTGGTGCTTCTCCTGAGATACTCTTGGAAGTACATGGAAATCATGTTTTCACCATGTCATTGGCTGCAACAAAAAGTACAGAAAATGCTGAAGAATGGAATCAAAAGGAACTCTTGGAACAACAATATGTTACTGATTTTATTTTAGAATCTTTGAGCGAAAATGGCATAGATTCATACGATCAAAATGGTCCTTATACCTTTGAGGCTGGGCCAGTAAAGCACTTGCGGACTGATATTAGTTTTGATTTAGGTTCCTTGACTCCTATTGAAATAACGACTGCGCTCCACCCTACTCCAGCTGTTAGTGGATTACCGAGGGCTTTGGCAATTGAAATGATTGAGGCTGTTGAAAAACATGATTTGAAATATGATAGATCTTTGTATACTGGTTTTTTAGGTAAAATTTCTACTGATGAAACTAAACTTTATGTTAACTTGCGTTGTTGTCAATTATTCAGCGATACAGCTTGTTTGTATTTAGGTGGTGGTTTCACCAAAGATTCAATAGTTGAAGATGAATGGGAAGAAACTGAAAGAAAAAGTAAAACATTATTATCTGTAATTCAAGATGTTAAATAATATTACCTCAAGTAATAAATTAATTGTACAATCTATTGTTTCTGCTTGTGTAGCATTTGGAATTAAGCGTGTCGTTATTTGTCCTGGTTCTCGTAACGCCCCGTTTAGTATAGCTTTTGATAATCATCCAACGATTCAAACATTTGTTGTGCATGATGAACGATCAGCCGCATTTTTCGCACTTGGAATGATTGACGAATTAAATGAACCGGTTGCTTTGGTTTGTACCTCTGGTTCGGCAATTCAAAATTTTTCACCTGCTGTTTCAGAAGCGTTTTATCGGGAATTACCATTAATTGTCCTTTCAGCAGATCGTCCAAAAGCATGGGTAGATCAAGGAGATGGACAAACTATTCGGCAAGAAAATGTGCTCAAAGATCACGTAAACTATTTTTTAGACCTGACTGATGATCAAACATCCGAGGAATATCAGTGGTTTGCTAAACGCGAATTAAACACCGCCTTTTTACAGGCATTGAATGAATGGAAGGGTCCTATCCATATCAATGTTGGATTGCATGAACCGTTGTATGATACATCAGAAATTTCAGTAACTCCTTTTGATAAAAGAGAAGAGGTTTCTTTCAATTCAATGTTTCAGGCAGAAACACAAGAAAAAATTAAAAACTCTCTTTCGTCCAAAATATTGGTTTTATGTGGTCAAATGACGGAGAATAATCAATTACAGGAATTAATAACTCGTTTTTCGTTCAATTCGAATGTTGCAGTGCTTGTGGAAAATACCTCAAATATTACTCATTCAAACTTTGTGCATTGTATAGATC
This sequence comes from uncultured Flavobacteriales bacterium, assembly GCA_903901805.1. Classification (GTDB taxonomy): domain Bacteria; phylum Bacteroidota; class Bacteroidia; order Flavobacteriales_D; family Crocinitomicaceae; genus UBA952. The sequence goes on along the minus strand of CAIUSK010000298.1, from coordinate 4,320 downwards.
GCGCACTGAATATGATATCAGACGATAAAATCGCTGATTTCAAACCAGATATTTTGATTACGCTAGGTGGTGCTGTTGTATCTAAAAAGATTAAATCCTTTCTCCGAAAACACTCACCAAAACAACATTGGAAAATTGGTCATTCATTTCCTTATATGGATACCTACCAGTGCGTTACTCATGTTTTCAAAATGCATCCCGTTGAATTTTTTCATCAAACGAACGCGTTAGAATATCCAAAAAATACGATTAACTACGGTGCCTTGTGGCAACAAAAAGATATTTTAGCCAAAGATAAAGCGAACGAACTATTTGATCAGTTGCCTCACTCAGATTTACGGGTTTTTGATGTATTATTTCAATACATACCAACTAATTCGGTTTTACATATGGCCAATAGCTCTGTTGTTCGTTATTGTCAGTTATTTGATCCGATAGCTGGAATTGAATATAGAGGTAATCGTGGAACAAGTGGAATTGATGGTAGCAGCAGTACAGCAGTTGGCGCTTCGGTTGCTAATCCGAATAAATTACATGTTTTAATTACTGGGGACATCTCATTTTTTTATGATAGTAATGCCTTCTGGAATAGCTATTTAGGCGAGAATTTACACATTATATTATTGAATAATTCAGGTGGGGGTATTTTTAGAATTATTCCTGGACCATCAACTTCTCCGCAACGAGATACTTACTTTGAGGCAACGCATTCAACCGATGCAAAAGGAATTTGTGAATCGTATTCGATTAACTATCAATCAGCGGATTCATTAGAAGATACACAATCCATATTTGCTCATTTTTTCACGCCATCCACCAATGGAAGGCCAAAATTGGTAGAAATTAAAACACCAAGAGAAGAAAATTCAACAGTACTAGATGCTTATTTTTCTTACCTTAAATCCTAGATTAATACTGGTAAAAGATGTACTTTTGAAGTATGGATTTTCATTTAGTTTCTGATTTTCAACCTACTGGTGACCAACCCGAGGCAATTCGTCAGTTGGTAGCTGGTATAAAGCAGGAAACACAAGCGCAAACCTTACTAGGCGTAACAGGAAGTGGAAAAACCTTTACGATTGCTAATGTTATTCAAGAAATCAATCGGCCAACATTAATTTTATCGCATAATAAAACACTTGCAGCTCAGTTGTATGGGGAGTTTAAACAGTTTTTCCCAGACAATGCTGTTGAATATTTCGTATCGTATTATGATTATTACCAACCGGAAGCTTACTTACCAACGACTGATACATATATTGAAAAAGACCTTCAGATTAATGATGAAATTGAAAAATTAAGGTTGTCGGCTACCTCAGCCCTATTGTCTGGTCGTAAAGATGTTTTGGTTGTTGCTTCCGTTTCTTGCATTTATGGTATTGGAAATCCCGATGAATTTCAAAAAAGTATTTTATTTATCAAGAAAGGTGAAATCTATTCTCGAAACAAATTCCTCTTTCGTTTAGTTGAAAATTTGTACCAGCGAGCTACTGATATTGATTTCAAAAGAGGTTGTTTTCGTGTTAAAGGCGACACAATAGAAATCTACCTTGCCTACGCTGATTATGGATTACGTGTTGAATTTTGGGGTGATGAAATTGAAAAAATATCAGCTTTCGATCCTGAAACAAGCACGGTACTTGAAATTTATGAAGAAATAAATATTTATCCCGCAAACATTTTCGTTTCAAGTCCGGAAAATACCAAACGAGCTGTAGATCTCATTTTTGAAGATATGGTTCTCCAGGTTGAAAACTTTAAAGAAGAAAAAAAAATATTTGAAGCGAAGCGATTAGAAGAAAGAGTTTCCTACGATTTAGAAATGATTCGTGAATTGGGATATTGCTCTGGTATTGAAAATTATTCGCGCTATTTTGATGGTCGAGAACCTGGCGAACGTCCCTTTTGCTTAATCGATTATTTTCCGAAAGATTTTCTGTTAGTAGTTGATGAAAGCCATGTTACCATTCCGCAAGTCCGAGGAATGTATGCAGGTGACCGTGCTCGAAAAATCAATTTGATCGATTATGGGTTCCGACTTCAAGCGGCAATAGACAATAGACCGTTGAGATTTGAAGAATTTGAAGGAATGATGAATCAAGTGATTTATGTTTCAGCCACACCCGCAGATTATGAATTACTCCATTCGGAAGGAATTGTTGTGGAACAAGTTATTAGGCCAACGGGATTATTGGATCCTGTTATTGAGGTTCGACCAAGTTTAAATCAAATTGATGATTTAATGGAGGAAATTCAACGCAGAATTGCTGTGAATGAAAGAACATTGGTAACAACACTAACCAAACGAATGGCGGAAGAGTTACAAAAGTATTTAGATAAAATGGGGATTAAATGTCGTTATATTCATTCCGACATTGATACGATTGAGCGGGTTGAGATTCTTCGAGATTTACGTTTAGGAGAGTTTGATGTGTTGATTGGGGTGAATTTATTGCGAGAAGGTCTCGATTTACCAGAGGTTTCTTTTGTGGCTATTTTGGATGCAGATAAGGAAGGGTTTTTACGAAACGAACGTTCACTTACACAAACAATTGGTCGTGCGGCACGTAATATAAACGGATTCGTAATCATGTATGCGGATAAAATGACGAAATCGATGCAACGAACGATTGATGAAACGTCTCGAAAAAAAAGTATTCAAATCGCTTATAATGAAGCACATGGATTAGTGCCAACGGCCTTGAATAAATCAATTGATAAAATATTGGAATCTACTAAAGTTGCTGACGGTGATCCGGCCTTGCGATTGTCTAAATATGAGCGTACTAAAATTGTTCAAAAAGCTGCTGAATCGACTGGTTTATATGTCGCTGCGGAGGACTTGGAAAAACAAATCATGTCCTTCAAAAAATTAATGGAAAAAGCAGCTAAGGAATTAGACTTTTTAGAAGCCGCAAGATTACGAGATGAGATGAATCTCCTAATTTCCAAGCGCAATAAAAAATAAAGTGTTTTGTAGAAGTAAATTATATCAATAATCGAATTATTTTTGTAAAAAAAAAAAGAAAAATGCCTGTAATATCAAACAAAGCAATTGAAATGCCTGCGTCGCCAATCCGCAAGCTTGTACCCTATTCAGAAAAAGCAAAAAAGGAAGGTAAAATTGTTTACCATTTGAATATCGGACAGCCAGATATTGAAACGCCTGAGGTTGCTTTGTCTGCCATTCATAATTTTGAACCAAAGGTGCTAGAGTATAGTCATTCTGCTGGTTTTGAAAGCTACCGAAATAAGTTAGCTGCTTATTATCAATCTGTTGGGATCCCTGTTAATTCAGATAATTTATTAGTTACTACCGGTGGATCTGAAGCGTTGATTTTTGGATTAATGACTACATGCAATCCAGGAGATGAAGTGATTATACCAGAACCTTTTTATGCCAATTATAACGGTTTTGCTGTTATGGCGGGACTTACTGTTGTTCCTGTTACAGCAAAAATTGAAGATGGTTTCGCTCTACCTCCAATCGAGGAAATTGAAAAGAAAATCACTTCAAAAACCAAAGCAATTGTTATTTGTAATCCAGGAAATCCAACTGGATATTTGTATTCTAAAGAAGAATTAGAAAAATTAGCAGAGGTGATTAAAAAACATGATTTGTTTCTTTTTTCCGATGAAGTGTACAGAGAATTTTGTTACGATGGTGCTGTGCCATTTTCCACAATGAATTTAGTGGGAATCGATAATAATGTAATCATGATTGATTCTGTTTCAAAACGATATTCAATGTGTGGAGCACGTATTGGAACGCTTGTTACGCGCAACAAAGAAGTAATGGCTGCCGCACTAAAATTTGGACAAGCAAGGCTATCTCCTCCAACGGTTGATCAATTTGCTGCAGAAGCTGCACTAGAAACACCACAAAGTTATTTTGATGCTGTTGTTGCCGAATATGTGCAACGCAGAAATATTTTAGTAAATGGATTAAATGCCATTGATGGTGTTTTTTGTCCATTACCACAAGGTGCATTTTATGCCGTTGCAAAACTTCCTGTGGATGATGCCGATGTGTTTTGTCAATGGTTGTTAGAAGATTTTTCTTTCGAAGGTCAAACGGTTATGATGGCGCCTGCAAGTGGTTTTTATGCGACAAAAGGACTTGGTAAACAAGAAGTTAGATTGGCGTATGTATTAAATCAAGATGCCTTGAAAAATGCCGTTAAGTGCCTAGAAGAAGCGTTAAAAGTGTATCCAGGACGAACGAAATAAGTTGAACAAATAACTTGCTAAAACTGATAAAAATCATTTATCGTTTCATGGAATACTCGTTATTTTGTTTTTAATAATTGAGAAAATCCC
>CAIUSK010000297.1 GCA_903901805.1 uncultured Flavobacteriales bacterium | reverse complement strand
GCATTTAATAAATCATTGACATTGTAATATGATTGTGCCAAACGAGCTTTCATTTCTGAACTCGCCAAATCGGTGCTAAGCAAATCTTCATAATTCTCAATTGCAAGTTTATAAGAAAGCTTCTCAAAATAATCATCTGCTTTTTTTAACTTGCCAGATTGTGACCACGAAATAAGAACTGCTGAAAACGAAAAAATTAAAAGTAAACTTTTCATACTATAGTGTAATGGGACGATTAAAAATAACGGGGTGATCTAATTCCTTGTCTGTTATACCTAAAATCATAAGATAACAATACCTCAAATGTTCCATAATTGTATTTTCGAATTTGGGTTGCTGAAAAATCAGATGCTACACCAATTCTAAACTGAGGATTTATTTGATATTGAGCAAAAACACCATAAGCGGCATTTAAACGGTACATTGATCCAATCCAAATTTTATCACTATAAATTCCTGCAACTGATACATCGATACTTATAGGTGCTCCAACTGTTGCTTTTACTTGAGAAGTTGGACGAATTTTCCAATCCTTAGATACGGGTAAAACAGCTCCTATTATGGCAAAATAGTGCCTTTTTTCTTTATTCGAAGCAGTTCCGTCAATACTTTGCTCGATTAATTTCGGAGTACTTATTCCTGCAAAAAATCGAGGAGAATGATAATACATTCCAAAACCAACGTTTGGATTCACTCTATTTCTCATGTTATTTGCCAAATTCACATCTCCCGTTTGGGTGGTTGACAAAGAAGATGTTTCTGAATTAATCAAATTCAATCCCACTTTCAAACCAAAGGCTAATTTTGATTTTTTAGTCAATTTCAAGCTATAGGAAAAATCACCGTAGAACATAGTTTGAGACAATGGCCCAATAACATCTCGAACGGCAGTTAATCCGACACCAACCGATTCATAGGACAAGGGAGAATGCAAACTCAATGTTGTTGAACTTGGTCTACCTTCAAAACCTACCCATTGTTCTCTGTGAATGCTGGTTGCACTCAACATACCAGTACTTCCGGCATAAGCTGGATTTACAAAAAGAGCGTTATCGAAATACTGAGTAAACTGCGGATCTTGTTGTGCTTTCGCGTGCAACGATACTATCGAAACAACTAATAAAGCAAGTATTTTAGTATAATTTTTCATAACTTCTAATTTCACTTATTATCTTTTCAAATAAACATAACCTTTGTAAATAGTCTCACCGTCACCATTCAAATCGAGAATGTAGTAGTAGGTTCCTGTTGGCAATTGAGTGTCTCCGATTACTATACCTCTATTAGCTGTACCGTTCCAAGTGTTATTGTAACCTTCAGCAAAAAACACTTCATTACCCCATCTATTATAAATCGTTAATTTATTTTTAGGATAATTTTCAATACCAGGAATAACAAACGTATCATTGGTATTATCTCCATCAGGAGTAAATGCCTGAGGAATGGTTATATCCGAATCACATGAGTTAGGGTCACACGGATCAAATGGATTGCTTCCACCAGAAACTTCCACTCCATTGGTTAATCCGTCTCCGTCACAATCTGCATCCAACCATGCTTGACTTGGAGTTTCTGTTTGACTAGCAACTACCAAAGAACAAGGATTGTTTGGATCAGTACCATCAATAACTTCTTGACCATTGGTAACACCATCTCCATCGCAATCTGCATCCAACCATGCTTGACTTACAGAACCTAAATCTTGGTTGGCAACATCAAATGAACATGGATCGCTTGGGTTTGTCCCGTTTGGCCCAGCTATTCCGTCTCCGTCTGGATCAACTTCTTCGCCATTGTTAACACCGTCTCCGTCGCAATCTGCATCCAACCATGCTTGACTTACAGAGCCTAAATCTTGGTTTGTAACATCGAATGAACATGGATCGCTTGGGTTTGTCCCGTTTGGTCCAGCAATTCCGTCTCCGTCAGGATCAACTTCTTC
>CAIUSK010000296.1 GCA_903901805.1 uncultured Flavobacteriales bacterium | reverse complement strand
GTTAAAAAAAGATCTGCGGATTGCAAAATTGTAAAACGCAAAGGAAGAGTTTATATTATTAACAAAAAGAACCCAAAACTGAAGCAACGTCAGGGATAAAATTATTTTTAGTATGGCACGTATAGCGGGAATTGATTTACCAAAAAACAAAAGAGGAGTAATAGGCTTGACTTATATCTTCGGTATTGGAAGAAGTACTTCCAAAAAAATATTAAGTGATAACCAAATCGATGAAAACATCAAAGTTCAGGACTGGAATGATGATCAGTTATCAGCGATTCGTAATTCAATAAATGAAGTTAAAACAGAAGGTCAATTACGTTCTGAAATTCAATTGAATATAAAACGTTTGATGGATATAGGTTGTCAACGTGGAATCAGACATAGAGCTGGGTTACCACTAAGAGGCCAACGTACTAAAAATAACTCTAGGACGCGAAAAGGAAGACGTAAAACTGTTGCTAATAAGAAAAAAGCTACTAAATAATAAATAGTTCAGATGGCTAAGACAAATCAAAAGAAAAGAAAAAATGTTAAAGTAGATGCTGCTGGTGAAGCGCATATACAAGCTACGTTTAATAATGTAATTATTTCATTAACCAATGGTGGTGGTCAAGTTATTTCTTGGTCTTCAGCTGGTAAAATGGGCTTTAAAGGATCTAAGAAAAATACTCCTTACGCTGCTCAGGTAGCTGCAGAGGATGCGGCTAAAGAAGCTCATGATTTCGGATTAAGAAGAGTAAGAGTTTTTGTTAAAGGCCCAGGTGCGGGAAGAGAATCTGCTATAAGAGCAATTCACAATACAGGGATAGAAGTAACTGAAATCATTGATGTTACTCCACTTCCACACAATGGTTGTCGTCCTCCAAAGAAAAGAAGAGTTTAAGTTTTATTTTATAACCAGGGAGAGTTTGCTATCGAAGGATTGCCTTAATTCATAGTTCTCCCATAATATTTATGTATGGCAAGATATAGAGGTCCTAAAACCAAAATTGCACGTCGTTTTCGTGAAGCAATTTTTGGTCCAGATAAAGCTCTGGAAAAAAGAAACTATGGTCCAGGACAGCACGGTCCTGCAAAAAGAAGAGGCTCAAAACAATCGGAATATGCGATTCAGTTAGGAGAAAAACAAAAAGCAAAGTATACCTATGGTATTCTAGAGCGTCAATTTAGAAATTTATTTGACAAAGCTTCTCGAATGAAAGGTATCACCGGTGAGAACTTACTTTGTTTGTGTGAGTCTAGATTAGACAATACAGTATACAGATTAGGTGTAGCTCCAACAAGAAGAGGGGCGCGTCAGTTAGTATCTCATAAGCATATCACGGTTAATGGTGATGTTGTTAACATTCCGTCATATACCTTGAAAATTGGTGACGTTGTAGGAGTTAGAGAAAAATCTAAATCTTTAGAAAATATCACATCTTCATTGAACTCAAATAACAAAAAGTTTGATTGGTTAGATTGGGATTCAGCTACAATGTTAGGTAAAATGATTGCTGTTCCCGCAAGAGATATGATTCCTGAAAACATTAAGGAACAGTTAATCGTCGAATTATATTCTAAATAATAAATTATTTCGCTTTGTTATGGCAATTTTAGATTTTCAAAAACCAGATAAAGTTGTTCTTGTTCATTCAGATGATCAAGAAGGACAATTTGAATTCCGACCTCTTGAACCAGGTTATGGAATAACTGTAGGAAACTCGTTAAGAAGAATTTTACTTTCTTCACTAGAAGGGTTTGCTATTGCTTCGGTAAAAATTGAGGGAGTAGATCATGAATTCTCAACTATAAAAGGAGTTGTTGAAGACATGACTGATATAATTTTAAATTTGAAACAAGTACGTTTCAAACAACAAATAGAAGGAACGAATACTGAAACAGTTATAATTTCTATCTCTGGTCAAAAGCAATTAACTGCTGGTGACTTGGGTAAATTTACTTCGGCATTTCAAGTTTTAAACACGGATTTGGTTATCTGCAACATGGAACCAAGTGTAAAATTAAACATTGAATTAACGATTGTTAAGGGAAGAGGATATGTTCCAGCTGATGAGAATAAGAATCCAGAGGCTACTTTCGGTACAATAGCGGTAGATTCAATTTTTACTCCTATTGTGAACGTTAAGTACTCAGTTGAAAACTTTCGTGTTGAGCAAAAAACGGATTACGAAAAATTAATTCTTGATATCAAAACAGACGGTTCTATTCAACCGAAGGATGCATTGAAAGAGGCAGCAAAAATTTTGATTCATCATTTCATGTTGTTCTCTGACGAAAAAATATCGATTGAGAATGAATCGAAATCTGATAACGAGGAGTTTGATGAGTCATCTCTTCACATGCGTCAACTCTTGAAAACGAAACTTGTTGATATGGATCTTTCTGTTCGTGCTTTAAATTGTTTGAAAGCTGCAGAAGTTGATACATTAGGTGAGTTGGTTGCGTTTGCCAAGTCTGATTTATTGAAATTTAGAAATTTTGGTAAAAAATCGTTAACTGAGCTTGAAGAGCTAGTTGATAATAAAGGACTAACATTTGGAATGAACGTGGCTAAGTATAAATTAGACATGGATTAAGAAAAAGAAATCATGAGACACGGAGATAAAGTAAATAATTTAGGAAGAAAGTCATCGCATAGAAAGGCAATGATTTCTAACATGGCATGTTCATTAATACGTCACAAACGAATTAATACAACAGTTGCTAAGGCAAAAGCATTGAGAGTTTTTGTGGAACCACTTTTAACAAAATCAAAGAAAGATTCAACACATTCTCGTAGAATTGTATTCTCATATCTACAAGACAAAGAAGTTGTAACGGAGCTTTTTAGAGATGTTGCACCGAAAATTGCAGAGAGAAATGGTGGGTATACTCGTATTTTGAAAACTGGCTACAGACTAGGTGATAATGCTGAAATGTGTATGATTGAATTAGTTGATTACAATGAATTATATTCTAATGATTCTGCTAAGAAAACTACTCGTCGTTCTCGTAGAGGTGGAGTTAAAAAATCAGCAGATTCAGTTGATGCTTCAGCACAAGTTGAGGATGTAGAAGAAACTCCTACGTCAGAAGATGTAATTGAGGATGCTGTTGTTGTGGATGAAAATGAAGAAACTTCGAATGAAGAAACTTCAGAAGATTCTGAAACGGCTACCGATGAAGAAAAGAAAGATTAAGAAGTTAACACTTTGTTGATAAAAAGGCGATCGTTTGGTCGCCTTTTTTTGTGTATTGTATTTTTCTTATTGCCTTATAAATTACCTTTGTATTAAATTTATTCAAATGAACGAACGAACTCCAGCAGTATTAAAATTAGAAGATGGTTCTTGTTTTCACGGATATGCCATAGGCAAAATAGGTACTACAACGGGTGAGATTGCGTTTAATACTGGAATGACAGGTTATCAAGAGGTTTTTACTGATCCATCCTATTATGGTCAGCTTCTTATTATGAATTCACCACATATTGGTAATTATGGTATTCACCCTGATGAAAACGAATCTGATTCAATTAAAATTTCTGGTCTTATTGTAAAGAAATTTTCAGATTGTTTTTCACGTGTTTCTGCATCGTCTTCGCTTCAATCTTTTTTGGAATTGAATAACACAGTAGGAATTTCAGATATAGATACTAGAGCACTTGTTCGACATATTCGAAATAAAGGCGCTATGAATGCAGTTATTTCTTCAGAAAATTTATCAGAGAATCATTTAAATGAGTTTTTAGAGCGAACTCCCTCAATGGCTGGTTTGGAGTTGTCGTCAAAAGTTTCGACAAAAACTGCCTTTGAAAGGGGACAAGAAAACGCAAAATTTCGTGTGGCTTTATTAGATTTCGGTGTGAAAAACAATATTATTAAATGTTTAACAGAGCGAGATTGTTTCGTTAAAGTTTTTCCACTTGATACCTCAATTGAAGAATTGATAGCATTTAATCCGGATGGGTACATGTTGTCTAATGGACCAGGTGATCCATCAGCTATGCCATTTTCTATTAATCTAGTTAAGGAAATTGTAAAAACGGAAAAACCAGTTTTTGGTATTTGTTTGGGTCATCAGATTCTTGGATTAAGTCAAGGATTGAGAACGGAAAAAATGTTTAACGGTCATAGAGGAATTAATCATCCTATAAAGAATTTGAAAACTGGTAAGGGTGAAGTTACGTCTCAAAATCATGGGTTTGTTATTTCAAAGAATGGTTTAGAAGAAAACACATCAATTGCCGTTACACATATTCATTTAAATGATGATACAATTGCTGGTATAGAAATAATCAATAAACCTGTTTTTTCTGTTCAGTATCATCCGGAGGCATCTGCCGGCCCACATGATTCCAGGTATTTATTTGATCAGTTTATTACTAATATGAATAACAATAAAGATATATGAGTTATATAGCAAAAGTTCATGCACGTCAAATTTTAGATTCACGTGGAAATCCTACAATAGAAGTAGATGTACTCACTACTGATGGTTTAATCGGAAGAGCCGCAGTTCCTTCAGGTGCGTCGACTGGTATTCATGAAGCGGCAGAACTTAGAGATAATGATTCATCAATGTATTTAGGGAAAGGTGTTTTACAAGCTGTTAATCACGTTAATACTTCAATAAATGAATTATTAACGGGTATGGATGTTATGGAACAAAAAGCTATTGATACAGCGTTGATTAAATTGGATGGTACCGCAAATAAATCTAGAATTGGTGCGAATGCAATTTTGGGGACATCTTTGGCCGTGGCCAGAGCTGCAGCGGATTGTTCTAATATGTCACTTTATAAATATATTGGTGGGGTTGGTGCTGTAACAATGCCTGTTCCCATGATGAATATTTTGAACGGGGGCTCTCATGCAGATAACCTGATTGATATTCAAGAGTTTATGGTTATGCCGTTTGGAGCAAAAAGCTTTTCAGAAGGCTTGCGTTGGGGGACTGAAATCTTTCATCATTTAAAGAGTGTGTTGAAAAAAAATGGCATGTCAACAAATGTCGGAGATGAAGGTGGCTTTGCCCCAAGTTTAAAGTCAAATGAAGAAGCTATTGAAGTGGTTATTCAAGCGATAGAAAAAGCTGGATTTAGGCCGGGTGAAGATATTTATATTGCATTGGACGCGGCATCTTCAGAATTTTATAAATCGGATTCTGGAATATATCATTTTGAATCTACTGGTGAAAACAGGACTTCTGCCGAAATGGTTTCATTTTGGAAGGATTGGGTAAATAAATATCCTATAATTTCCATTGAAGATGGCTTAGCTGAGGATGACTGGAATGGTTGGTCAATGTTAACAAAAGAAGTCGGAAATAATGTTCAATTAGTTGGAGATGATTTATTTGTGACAAATACCAAACGATTACAACGGGGCATTGATGAAGGAATTGCTAATTCAATTTTAGTGAAAGTGAATCAAATTGGATCACTAACTGAAACTATGGAAGCGGTTCAACTGGCTACGAGAAATAGCTATTCTTCTGTGATGAGTCATAGGTCAGGTGAAACCGAGGATAATACAATCGCTGATTTAGCCGTAGCGATGAATTGTGGTCAGATTAAAACAGGTTCAGCATCAAGAAGTGATCGAATGTCTAAGTATAATCAGCTTCTTCGTATTGAAGAGGAGCTTGGAGATTCAGCAATTTATCCGGGTAAAAACTTTCGATTCATTGGTAAATAATGAATTCATTTACAATCCGTGTTTATGGATTAATGATAAATCAAAATCAAGAGGTGCTAGTTTCAGATGAATTTAGGGATGGAATTGCATTTACAAAATTTCCAGGTGGAGGATTAGAGTTTGGAGAAGGCATTAGTTCTGCATTAATCAGAGAGTATAAAGAGGAACTGGATTTGGATGTCTCTGTTGAATCCTTATTCTATGTAAATGATCATTTGCAAGTTTCCGCTTTTAATGAGCAAACTCAACTCCTTGCATTTTATTATTTTGTAAAGACATCATGTATTGAAAAATTGATATTTGAATCGTACGAAATCCCATTGAAAATGAATGGTGAAAAGCAACGTTGGCTTCCTATTAATAGTAATCTTGAAAACGTATTGACTTTTCCTCTGGATAAAATTGTGGCAAGTAAATTAACTGAAAAGCACTTATAAATGCTTAAAAAAGAATTACGAAAGAAATATAAAGATTTAAGGAATTTACTTTCTTCGCAGGAAATTGATAAGTTATCTCTTCAATGTTTTAAAAACTTGCTGGATAACATTCAGTTAGCAGGAAAAAATATCGCAGTTTTTTTGCCCATTGAACGCGCAAAAGAGCCAAATATTTTTTTGTTTCTAAACGAGTTTAATCTTTTGCAAACTCAGATATATGCTCCTATTTCAAATCAAGAAACCTTTGAAATGGATTTTTATAGAATTCTATCTAAGCAAGACTTATCCATTGGCGCTTTTGGAATACCAGAACCTACAAAGACTCAAAAAATTGCCCCAATTGATTTAGACGTAATATTACTTCCGTTATTGGCTTTAGACCGATCTGGACACAGAATTGGTTATGGTAAAGGATTTTATGATCGGTATCTTAATCGAACAAAAAAAGAGTTAATTAAAATTGGAATTTCCTTATTCGATAATTTTGATACTTTTGATGATATTGATTCATTCGATGTACCAATGACTTATTGCTCAACACCTCAACGATTCATAGACTTTACTAAATGAAAGAAAAAGATAACCAAGGAAAATATCATTTAGTCTCTATTTTTCTAATACCTGCAGTTTTTGCAAGTTATTTCTTGGGAGGATGGATCTGGGGTGTGTCAATAACAGCCTTAGCTGCCTTAATTATCCTTATTGTTTTTCGGAAAAATTAATCTAAAAATTGATCGTAAAATTCATGTAAGAATAATACGTTCTCACCAATTTGTATTTTTTGAATCCGAGTAGACGCTAAGAAACGTAGAATTACACGTCGATTTTCTGGAGTGTTTTCAACCATTGTAACTTTTTCAGTTCTTGTAGATTCATTTAATTGAACAGTAAAGAATGATGTATAATAATTTGCCGATTGATTGATTGCATCTATTGTAATATCTGAAGGGAAAACAAATGTATAAACACCTGTATTCTTTGCTTGAAGGAGTTCTGTAGCACTTTGCGCTTTGGCTATTTTAACATCTTGTGCAAAAGAAATTGTACCAAGCATACAAACAAAAAGAAGCGTATAAATTGATTTCATGATTTTAATTTAGTTTATGACGATAAAAATACATATTTGGTTGTATATTTATTCCAAATTTATAAAAAAAAGTTTGAGATTTGTTAAGAGCATTTTTACTGAATGATTGCATTGAAGTGGGTTGCGATGAAGCGGGTAGAGGCTGTCTCGCTGGACCTGTGGTAGCTGCAGCGGTTATTTTACCTGCTGATTTTGAAAATTCGTTGTTAAATGACTCTAAATTGTTATCTGAGAAAACCCGTCTTTTTTTAGAGCCAATTATTAAAGAAAGTGCAATTTCTTTTGGCATTGGAGTGGTTTCAGAACGTGAAATTGAGGAGATAAACATACTAAATGCTAGTATTTTGGCGATGCATCGTGCCATTGAAAAACTCAAATTAGTTCCTGAACACATCATCGTTGATGGAAACAGATTCAAACCATATAATGATATTCCCTACCAATGTGTAATCAAAGGTGATTCAAAGTATTTTTCCATAGCAGCAGCATCTGTTTTGGCCAAAAATTATCGGGATGAATTAATGCAGGAATTACACTTGGATTTCCCTCATTATGCTTGGGATAAGAACAGGGGTTACCCGACCAAAGTACACAGAAATGCCATTTCGATTCATGGCCCTAACAAACATCATAGGATGACATTTAATTTATTGGGTGGAACAAATCAATTAGATATGTTTTCGTAAACATTCTTCTGTTAATCTTATTCGTACCTAGGAATCAAATAGTATTTGGAATCGGTTTACATTTGTCTAAAGAGAAGTAGTATGTTTAGAACGATTCTTTGGGTCTTAAGTCTTGCTTTGTTATGCTGGATAGGATATGTCGTTTATGATATGACGCATTGGAAAAACACCCTAGATCCCTCTTCTATCTTTTGTCAAAAAGATGAACAAGTCCTT
>CAIUSK010000295.1 GCA_903901805.1 uncultured Flavobacteriales bacterium | reverse complement strand
TCTGGAGGAATAGACAATAAAAAAGGATACTGATTTTCTTTATGGACTTCCGAAAAAATAGTTTGTGCTTGAATTGTAGCCAATAACACATAAAATAAGACCGTAAGAAGAACTTTTTGCTTCATCGAAACAAAAATAGGAATTTAGATGAAAAACAATTAATTTTTAATAAGTGATTTTCGTTCCTTAAATCCTTTTTCTGTCTCAATTGTTAAGTAGTAAATTCCATCTTCCATTTTGGAAATAGAAATAGTGGTTTCTATTCCTTGTGGCGTGAAGGATTGTAGTAATCTACCAAATTGATCATACAACTGGAGTTTGTTTGGTTTTTCGTTCCCTTTTAGTATAAAGATGTCTTTACTTGGATTAGGATAAAGCGTGTAAGGAGATTCCTCTTGAGTAATTACTCCTGCCTCATTTGTATGGAAAAGTACATTGTCTATATAAACCACTCCTTCACCAATTGGAGTAGATGCAAAAATCAATTGTGCTATGTGCTGATTGGAGTTCAACGTTGTAAAGTTTGACAAAGGAATATCATAGGTATTCCAGTTTTCTAAAACGGGGGTAAATGTCAACTCATGTTCACTGTCATCGCCTCCGGCATAGGCTAAATCTGCCCCAAAATCCACTAATTTGACTTTTAAACTGGTCATGTTTGCTGTCCATGCATTGAAATATAGATGGCTCATTCCCGAAACATCAAGAATATTGCTTCCAGTGGTTTCGATTCCGACAAAATTTAAGTTGTTATACAATTTAGTATCATTCCCATTGATTTGTATATCTGTTAATGTTCCTTGTGACCACGGTGTTTGCCACGTATCAACTTGTACATTTGTATACGGATTGCTGAACATGGAAATAACATTTTGTGCTGAAAATGTTGGGTCAGGTGCCGCAGTCAGAGGTTCGGGCAATGGAGGGCCTTGGGTTTGAAATTTGATATTATCGAAATAACAAATATGATCTGTGTTTCGAGTGGCAAAATCTGGAAAAATAATGAGCTGATCCACATTTGTAGTTGCAGGCAAGCCAACTACATTTGAAAAGTCAAAGGTTAATTCTTCCCATTGATTAATTAGGGTATTGGGTACTAAAATCTCTCCGGTTGAAGCACCACTTGCAGTTGCATATTTGATTCCTACATTACTGATTATTGGTTTATACACCATCATTTTTACGACGCAATTGGTTGCATTTAGTGTAAAAGTTCCTATGTCACTGCCATGTTGTGTTTCACATCCAGCCCAAGGCATTCCGTTTTGCATTGCTGTAAATTTGGCTACTTTGTTGGACAGGTTAAGTCCGGTTGGGTTTGGGTTTGAAACTATTTCCAAAGGTGGCTGCATATCGTTTTCAAAAACGGTCCATGTCCATAAACTACCAATTCCACCATCTTCAAATGTAACGGGGCTATTTTGAGCAATCATCGGAATAACCTGAATTACTAGTAGTATGGAGAAAATAATTTTTTTCATCGGAAATTAGTTTTTGTTAAAAGTACAATATTTATTCATTAATTGACTAAACGCATACTTTTGAATCGAAAAAAATCGAAAATCAAACAGATTATTTCTGAAAGTCAAATTAGTTATCCTTTTTTTCTTGAATTCAATAAGAAATTAGTAAACCCATTGTATCTTTACAAACGTGAAATTACACACACACGAAATATCAAAAACCTATCGCGGCCGACAAGTGGTGAAAACCGTTAGTATTGAGGTGAATCAAGGCGAAATTGTGGGGTTACTTGGGCCAAACGGCGCAGGTAAAACTACGTCTTTCTATATGATTGTTGGATTAGTTTCACCAGAAGTGGGAAAGGTTTTTTTGGATGATATTGATATCACAAAAATGCCCATGTATAAACGGGCCCAGTTGGGTATTGGATATTTGCCTCAAGAAGTGAGTGTCTTCAGAAAATTATCTGTGGAAGATAACATAATGGCAATTTTGGAGATGACCGACTTGAATAAGTCACAACGAAAAGAAAAATTGGAAAAGTTATTGGAGGAGTTCAGTTTAACTCATGTGCGGAAAAATTTAGGGAATAGACTTTCAGGAGGCGAGAAAAGAAGAACTGAAATTGCAAGGGCCTTGGCTACTGATCCTAAATTTGTTTTATTGGATGAGCCATTTGCCGGTGTTGATCCAATTGCTGTGGAGGATATTCAGAGTATTGTTGCCGAATTAAGAAATAGAAATATTGGCATTTTAATCACGGATCATAACGTGCAAGAAACATTATCCATTACAGATCGAGCATATTTACTTTTTGAAGGGGGCATATTAAAAGCAGGTACAGCCGAGGAATTGGCGAGTGATGAACAAGTGCGTAAAGTGTATTTGGGTCAAAATTTTGAACTTAGAAGAAAAGTTTGATTATGAAAAATAAGGTGATAGTATGTTTTTCTATCTTATTGTCCTTTTTAATCGGATGCAAAGGCGAAGCTCCATCAGAACAAAGCAAAGCGAATAACATAGATTATTATCAGTTTTTTAAGTTTGACCTTTCACCTTTTGATATTGCTGCCACGGTAATGTTGCCAGATGAAACGGTTGGAATTGGTACCAGTTTTTTACCTGACGTGAAACACAAGGAGGCAGATTTTTTGTGGGAACTCAACATTGGACCCTATTTTTCGTTTTTAATCGAGGACTATGGAGATGTAAATGATTTAGTAAAATCACACAAAGCTAAAATACTAGACAAACAACAATCAATTTATAAGGTGAAACTAGTGGTTGAAGAACCTGAATTGTTGATTTATGAACGAAAATTGAAAACGGCAACGAATCAATCGACTGATGTTAGTTATCACGCCTACGCTCAAAAGAAAATAAATGGAGTTTATTACGAATTTAAAAGTCCTGAAGTAGGTCACTCGAAGAAAGTAATCGAAATAATGGAAAAAACATTTCGATCAATAAAAGCAATCAAATAATATGGAATTGACACGCGAAAACATACTAGAAATACTAGGTAATATTACAGAACCCGATTTAAAAAAAGACCTCGTTTCCTCCAATTTAATTGAATCTTTGGAATTTACCTCAAATGAAATTAATCTTACAGTATTGGTTTCTAATCCGGCGTTACATGCCCGTAAACGCATGCAAGAAGCGGTGGAATTTAATCTCAACCGATTTTTTGGTGAGTCAGTAAAAATTAATTGTACGGTGAAAGGAATTCCGGCTGATGCCAAAGCAGCGCGCAGAAAAATATTGCCTGATGTAAAAAATATCGTTGCAGTTGCTTCTGGAAAAGGGGGAGTAGGGAAATCTACGCTGACGGCCAATTTAGCAGGTGGGTTATTAAAAGCCGGGTATTCTGTGGGAATAATTGATGCCGATATATACGGACCATCCATGCCAACGATGTTTGACGTGGTAGGTGAAAGACCAACTATGATTGATATTGATGGTGAATCAAAAATTAATCCGGTTGAAACACAAGGAATAAAATTACTTTCCATCGGGTTTTTTACCGATCAAGATAATGCGGTTGTATGGCGCGGACCGATGGCTGCAAAGGCTCTGACGCAAATGATCACCGATGCTCATTGGGGAGAATTAGACTTTTTATTGATTGATTTACCTCCCGGAACAGGTGATATTCATTTGTCTTTGGTGCAAACGGTGCCTTTGGATGGAGCAGTAATTATTAGTACTCCGCAAGAAGTTGCGCTTGCTGATGCGCGTAGGGGAGTGAACATGTTTAAGTTGGACACACTAAAAGTACCGGTGATTGGTATTGTAGAAAATATGGCGTGGTTTACACCGGCTGAATTGCCAGAAAATAAATATTACATTTTTGGTCGTGATGGTGCTAAAAACTTAGCAGAGGGAATGAATGTACCATTCTTAGGAGCTATTCCACTTGTACAAAGTGTGCGGGAGGCAGGAGACGCAGGTAGACCGGCTGTTTTTCAGGAAAATACGCCTACCTCTCTCGCTTTTGATGAATTAGTTCGTAACTTCGTAAAAGAATTGAAGGAAATTCAATCCAATAAAAACTGAACCCAACGCGATATGAGTATCTCTGCTGAATCATTGTTGATTGATAAAGTAAATCTCGCTATTGAACAACTGCGTCCTTTTTTGCACGCGGATGGAGGAGATATGGAATTGGTTGATATTACAGAAGATTACGTTGTTCGTGTACGTTTGGTGGGTGCTTGTAAAGATTGTTCGATGAGTTCAATGACGCTCAAAGCGGGATTGGAAGATGCCATTCGTGCAGCTGCACCTGAAGTGAAAGCGGTTGTTGCCGTTGAAGAACATGAAATTTTGTAAAATCATTTTTCATTCAAACTAGCCATTCTTAAAACATAC
>CAIUSK010000294.1 GCA_903901805.1 uncultured Flavobacteriales bacterium | reverse complement strand
ATGCCAGTTCAGAATATTGTTTCAATCACAACCAATAGTGGGTTCAAAACCATCGAAATTCATCATGATGACCTTTCTCAATTGGATTGGAAAGTAGATGTTTTGGTGATTTCGGCATTTCAAGGTGGCTATAATCCTATTCCTGGAACTTTAATACATGCACTGGAAACCAATTGCAAGTTGAATGTGCGTGAATTGTTCAATACAAAACTATATGATTTTAGGGATTCTTTGCATGCATGGGTTTCTCAAAAAATCGAGAACAATGCCTTTTCATACATTGTATGTTTGGAAGGCATGAATAGTAATGCAAATGATGCTGATCGACTCGAAGGTCAACTCGAAGATTTATTGGCTGTTATATCCGTGCTTTGGCAAAAAGGGATTTCTGTAAATACCATCGCCCTACCCTTTTTAGGAACCGGGCTACAACGCGTTAATCCAAAAGTTTTAGTTCCCTTGCTCATTAAGAAATCAAAAGAACTTTTAGAAACGGTACATGCGACCCAAACGCTTTATTTCGTTCACCCTCAAATTCAGGCTGTGGAATTGTTCAATAATGAAATAAATACGCTACTGCATCGTGGACCCGATCGTTTGGAACAACTACGTCTCGATTCGGATGTTGCAAGTATGTTAGACGGAATTTCGATGAAGCTCAGTCAGATGACCATAAATTTTGGGTGGGATTCCATGCACTCAGTAGATGAATTGGCACAACGCTTAAGACAAGAAGATATTCGTTTTTATGAACTGGGGATTTTAACCCGAAGAGCCATGGAGTCCATTCTGAAATCATTGATCAATTCAGATAGTTTCATGACCCTATCAGATATGGTTTTCGAACTCAGACGCTTTAATATTTCGTCGTGGATGCTGACCTACATGCATACTTTACGTTCTTTTGGAAATTTCTTGGCACACGATACCGATAATAATGATCCGTCTATGCAAATGACAAAAGAAGACATACTTTTTTTCATCAAAGCACTCGATCGTTTCGTAGATATTATATCCAATCATTGCCGAAATTAGATAGTGTGCAGATATATTGCATAGTTCGTTTGTATCCTTGTTTATTGAAATTAAAATCTGGCTCATGTCAGGTTAAGTAATAACAAAAAATTAAATAAACATGATTATTGAAATCAACAAGGACAATTACAAAGCAATCGTCCAACAAAACGAAAAACCCGTATTACTTGACTTCTACGCAACTTGGTGCAGACCATGCAATGCTTTCTTTCCAACCATTGAAAAATTGGCTGAAGAATTTTATGATACCGCGATTATTGCAAAAGTATGCTTGGATGAAGAATTCAAGTTTAATCAAGACATCGGAATACAGTTTGGGGTCATATCCATTCCCTCTGTTGTTATTCTCAATAAAGGAGAAATTGTTGGAACGAAAATGACAGGAGCAAAATCAAAAGAAGTATATCGGTCAATTTTATCTAAACTACTTTAAATCAATATTATGGAAACAATGAGAAACGTTGAAAACATAAAGAAATCCCTAGCAATTTTCTTGGAGATGGAGAATGTTAATTTCACAACCGTGGAGGATAATGAACGACGTGTTTTGCTGCACATCGATTATAATTTCAACCAGGGTACGGTGGGCTATTACATTGATTATCAAATTAAAAATGATCTGATTCAATTTATGTGCTACACCAATCAACATATTCCGGAAGCTAAGCGCACTGAAGTTCTAACCTACTACAGTCGAGTTAATGATAACAATACACATTGGGGTACAATTCACCTCAATGTAGAAACGGGAGCTACCTTTTCAAGATCCTCGCTTGTGCTGGATGACATTCAGGATGTGAGCACTACTCTAATTGGTCGGTATTTTTCTATCAATAATTACAATATAGGAAACTACTTTGAAGGTGCATTGAAAATTGGATATGGAAATAAAACAGCCGAAGAAGTATATCACGAGGTTATAAATGCAGTTGATACACGTTTGAATTGATTGCCTAATTTTACACTTTAATTAAATACATAGTTAGACATGTCAGACCACATGAAATTTAAGGATTTAGGCGCTATTAAACTGGGAGAATTGGCATTTGAAATTGGCGATTACACCTGTGCGCATGATCATTTATTCAAAGCTTATAATAAGTTAAAAGATTATCAAGGCGACGATTTTGGAATGAATTTATTGATGAGTGATATAAGCTTTAAAATAAAGGAATCCATTGGAAGACAAGGTGACGGAAAATCAATTTTATTGTACGAAACATGGAAATTATCCAAGAGTTCATTCGTTCGAGGAAAACAATGCGACAAATCGCTTTTCTTGGATAAATTCAATAAAATGGATCGAAATCCTATTTCACCAGAAACACAAGCAATTTTTAATAGAGGACATGAATTCGAGGATTTTGTTAGAGAAAATAGATTTCCAGGTGGAACCAATGTGAAGGAAAAAGT
>CAIUSK010000293.1 GCA_903901805.1 uncultured Flavobacteriales bacterium | reverse complement strand
GCTCTAGTTCCTAATTCTTCAATGAAAGAATTCCAAAAAATAAAGCCAATTAGGAAATAAGCATAATAACCTAAGTAGGTAAGAATGGGTATATTTGAAATGACGATGGGTGAATAGTTAACGGTTTCTGCGTCAACTATTAAAACGAGATATTTTAAGGAAACTAAAATTGCTCCGATAACGAATCCAATAAATAAGATTGGCCATATTTTTGACTTAAAACCAAGTTCACTAAACTTCTTTTGATGGATATATTTTTGAGCTAACCAAATGATCCCAATTGAACATATTCCGAATAGAAAAAAGAAAAATACATTCCCGATACTAACATCAAAGTTAAGGCCAGTATTCTCTCGGATATTTATTCCAAATTGCTCAGCAATTTTAATCAACGGCAGCATTATTGCAACTGATAAAAAAACAATCACTATTACCGTAATCATCTTTACTGCTAGGTATCTTTGATGTATTTTTTTTAGTTTTACTATCATTTTGAGTTTAGCAGTAAACCCGCCATATTGCCAAACCGATGTTGTGCGTTCGCCTTTTCATTTATAGATAAAGTGGTATTTCCTTAAACTTCTTCTTAAGCTTATTTTTAGTTTCAATACTAAGTTCGTTGTGTTCTAAATGAATGTCACCTAATGACTTCATATTAAAAAACGTTTCAGGTAACTCTTTAAGTTTATTATTGTTCATTGAAAATCCATACAACTTTTTCAATTTGTCAAAATTATCTGGCAATGTTTCTATTTTATTGTCACTCATTCCGAAATATGTCAAGTTTGTTAATTCAGTTAAATTATCAGGTAAAACAGAAATAAAATTTTCATCAAAATAGAGCCAAGTTAACTTGTTTAAGTTTCCAATTGTTGGTGGTAATTTAGAAAGTTTATTGTAAGAAAAATTTAAATTAACTAAACCAGAACAATTTCCTATTGTTTCTGGTAATGTGTTCAATTCGTTGCTGTAGATTTCCAGATGATATAAGTTTTTCAGGTCACCAATTGAATTAGGAAGTTCTTTTAATTTGTTATTTGTGCATTCAAACACGATAAGATTACTTAGATTTCCGATGTCTTTCGGTAGCTCCGAAAGTTTATTCATACATAAATTGAGATGAGTTAAATTTTTCATTTTCAAAAACGTCAAAGGAATTGAAGACAATTCATTTGACTGCATATCTAACTCTATTAAACTGTCAAGGTCTGACAACCAATCAGGAATATTTTTAATGTCATTAAATGATAAATCCAAAGATTTTAGGTTAGCCAAAGTTTTTATTTCTTCTGGGACTTTTGTTAATGATTGTGACGATAAGTCTAAAATATAAACATCTTTTGGTGATTTTATTGCTTCAGAGATTGTTTCATACACTTTAAAACCTTGAAGATTTTTGGGTGCAACAGACATCGTAACTGAATTGTCTGAATGAGAAAATGCTACGTTATCATCTACTAAAGCAATTCCAATATTATCAGTTTTGGCTTCTTGTTTTTGAGTTTTAGATTGCCCCAAATACCCTTGAGAAAATGAAGCTATTGTGAAAAATAATATAAATGCTTTCATTGTTTTTTTATTCGGTTTACGGTTTCGTAAGGTGACGAACAACGGTTTGCTGCCTGGCGAACGGCCCGACTCTTTAAATAAATCGTTTCACCGAAGTTAAGATTATTTTGTTTCAAATTTAT
>CAIUSK010000292.1 GCA_903901805.1 uncultured Flavobacteriales bacterium | reverse complement strand
GTGATTTTGGAGAAAAGGCGGGCGAATGGGAAATATTATCGATTGGGTTGAATCAACCGTTTTTAGATGGATTGCATACTCCATATTTCTTTTTGACAAAGTCTTATATTCAACCTTTACTTAAAAAAAGAAATAAATTTTCGCACAAAGGAAGTTATGGACATGCATTATTAGTTGCAGGTTCTAAAGGAAAAATGGGAGCTGCAGTATTGGCTACCAAAGCAGCTTTGCACTCTGGCGCAGGATTGGTAACGGCTTTTGTTCCTTCTTGTGGATACGAGATCATTCAAACTTCTTGTCCCGAAGCCATGTGTGTCACTTCCAACGAGCTTGATTTCCTCGACGGAACGATAGATTTAAATCCGTATCAATCTATTGGTCTTGGTCCGGGAATTGGAACACAACCTAGCACTTCAGAAATGGTTTTGAAAATCTTTCAACAAGCAAATTGCCCATTGGTTATAGACGCTGATGCATTAAACATTTTATCAGATCATCGAGATTTCATGAAATTTGTTCCAAAAAATACCGTTTTGACACCTCATCCCAAAGAATTTGATCGATTGTTTGGTAACTCTGAATCTACTTATTACCGACTTCAAAAGCAACTAGAAAAATCGAAAGCACATTCCATTTATATTTTACTAAAAGGGGCACATTCTTCTTTGTCAACTCCTTCAGGTGAAGTTTATTTCAATTCAACCGGAAATCCAGGAATGGCAAAAGGTGGATCAGGAGACGTATTGACAGGAATGGTTAGCTCCTTACTGGCTCAAGCCTATTCACCGCTTGAAGCAACAACAATTGGAATGTTTCTTCATGGTTTAGCGGGAGATAGTGCACAAGAACAATTTACAGAAGACTCTATGAGTGCCACACAATTAATAGATTGCATACCGAAGGCTTTTATTTTGCTACATGAGAAAGTATTTCAGTCAATAAATTCTTGACCCCAACTATATAAAGACGTGATACTCGGTAATAGCTTTTCTCCTTTAACAGTTAACGTATATTCAACGGTTGGAGGAACAGTTGCGAAAACTTCTCTTGTAATTATACCATTGGCATCCATATTTTTCAATTCCTTGACTAACATTCTTGTATTAATTCCTTCTACATTTCTTTCTAATTCTTTGAAACGCATTTTACCCTTTGATAAATGATAAATGATAGGCATTGCCCATTTTCCGCCAATTATATCGAGTACATCTTTTAAAGAGCAATTATTTTCAGAAATATTTACTTTTTTATTTGTCATAACTATTTGATTTTGTTCATTGCTTTACTACAGGTTACTACTGTACATTCGTGTAACTACTTTCAAAAGTAAAGTATTGAGCGTAGATTCGCACTATATTTATTAAAAAAAATGAAAATGAAATTACTCGAATCGACAAAAATTGGCAATAAGATATTAAAAAACAGAATGGTCATGGCACCAATGACTCGGTCTCGAGCAGACATCAACGGAATAGTGAACCATTCAACAAGTATTTATTATTCTCAGCGAGCAAGTGCAGGATTAATCATAAGTGAAGCCATAAATATTAGCCAACAAGCAGCCGGGAGCCCATTTACACCCGGCATTTATAGCAAAGAGCAAATTGAAGCATGGAAAGAAGTCACAAGGGCTGTACACCAACAAGGAGGTATTATTTATGCCCAATTGTGGCATACAGGTCGTGTAGGTCATAGCTTAGTAAAAAATGGTAATTTACCGGAAGCACCATCTGCGATAGCCATTGAAGGTCAGCAACATTTCACCATGGAAGTTATGAAAGACTATGAAACTCCGAGAGAACTTACTGAGGAGGAAATAACAAGAATTATTCAAGACTACAAACAAGCCGCAACGAATGCCCTGGAAGCAGGATTTGATGGTGTAGAACTTCACGCTGCTTTTGGATATTTACCTAATCAGTTTTTGGCTGAAAGTTCAAATAAACG
>CAIUSK010000291.1 GCA_903901805.1 uncultured Flavobacteriales bacterium | reverse complement strand
TTAAGGGCCGTGGAAGACTACCACGTTGATAGGCTACAGGTGTAAAGACAGTAATGTCAAAGCCGAGTAGTACTAATTACCCGTAGACTTACATCTCTAGCTTCAACTATTTATTACTACTTCAATCATCCGATATATCAATCCAAAAGAAATTAGATTTCTGTTCTGTGTTCAAAGACATAGAATAAAATCAACAAGTTTGGGTGTCTATAGCAGCACGGTCCACCTCTTCCCATTCCGAACAGAGAAGTTAAGCCTGCTTGCGCTGATGGTACTGCCCTATTAAGGGTGGGAGAGTAAGTCGATGCCGATTTTTAAAACCCTGATTATTCGAAAGAATGTCAGGGTTTTTTTGTTTATCTCATTTTTTTTGCGAATGTGTTACAAACCAATTGCAAATGTTTGGGATTAGTTTATATTTAGAAACTTATAATAGTTAGTTGTTACTGTTTTACATCAGCAAACCTTAAAATGGAGAAAGAAAGTTAACAACTTGCTTTTTAGCCAAAAATTGTAATAAGTCGCCAAAACAATTTTTCAACTAAACTACAAGATACGTAAACAATAGACCCTCTTCCTTCAAGCAATACTGCTTTTAATCTATTTTTTGTCTATAACTCCTAGAATCTCTATTTCTTCCTCTGAAAGTGCAAGGCCTCTTCGGTTCATCATATTATTTGCGTATTCAATGGCTTTATTGAATTTAAAAGATTCAAAACCATTACTTCCACCCCAAGAAAATGAAGGGATGAATTTAGACGGGAAATCAGCTCCAAATACATTGCATGAAACTCCAACAACTGTAGCGGTATTGAACATCGTGTTTATGCCACATTTAGAATGATCACCCATGCAAAGCCCCATAAATTGTAAATTGGTTTGGACTTCTTTATTTTCTTCATACGAATAGGTGGAAACGTTACCGTAATTATTTTTTAAATTAGAAGTATTCGTATCTGCTCCTAAATTGCACCATTCTCCAATAATTGAATTACCTAAAAAACCATCGTGTCCTTTATTTGAAAATGCTTGAAAAACTACATTGTTTATTTCACCTCCAACTTTGCAGTGTGGACCAAGTGTTGATGCACCATATACTTTTGTTCCAAGTTTTAATGCGCTGTGTTCACACATAGCTAAAGGACCACGAACGATTGATCCTTCCATAATTTCGGAGTGTTTTCCAATGTATATCGGTCCCGCGTTTGTATTAAGAATGCTAGCTTCAACGACTGCTCCTTCTTCAAGGAAAATATCTTTTTTATCACCAATCAACGTGTTGGATTTTGATAATGGTTGTGATTTTCTACCAGTCGTAACTAGCTCAAAATCCTGCTTAAGTACCAGTTCATTTTTTTGATAAATATCCCATCGTTGTTCGATTAAAATGGGTTCATTTCCAGTATAGTTAATTCGAAGAGTTTCTGTCCCAACTGTCGCTATCCATGTTTCATTCGTATAAAGCGAATTTCCTTCTTCTAATTGAAATAATGTAGCTACAATTTCCTCATTTGGAATTATGGCAGCATTAACCTCAAAAGCACCTATTTGTTTCTTGAATTTCCCTTGAAGATATTCTTCGGTTGTGAATCCTATTTCAGTTTTGATTGTTGGATCGAAGGATTCAATTAATTTTTTCCAGCGCTCATCATTTGTAAAAATCCCTATTCGTAAATTCCCTAAAGGCCTTGTTAATGTTAAAGGAGCAAAGCGTAAATGAAAACCATTGTCATTTAAATTAATTCTCATGAGATATAGTTAATTTATGGGTAAAAAAAGAGCCGATATAGAGCGCTAAAAATGTAAGTAAGCCGTTGATAATAAGCATTTCGTATCCGAATTTATAACCATTGAACCATTGAACCGAATTTTTATCGGTAACGTAACAAATTACTGGAATGAAGATACAAATAAAGGGTACGGCTAGATTTAATGTATTGCGTTTTGTGAAAATTCCAAATGCAAACAAACCAATTAGTGGGCCGTAAGTGTATGAAGCCAAGGTGAGTATCATATCAATAATATCCGTTTTTGGATTTTTTTCAATATACCAATTTGTACCCAGTATGATGATAAGAAATAGCACC
>CAIUSK010000290.1 GCA_903901805.1 uncultured Flavobacteriales bacterium | reverse complement strand
TATCATATCATATTTATTTTTTACATTTATTCCATGATACAAAAAGGGGATAAAAAAATCATTCGGGGTTGGATAACTTATGATTGGGCAAATTCGGTTTATAATTTAGTTGTTTCCTCTGCAATATTTCCTATTTTTTATGAAGCAAGCACACGTGCAGTATACGCGAAAAGCATTGGTTCTTCTCCTGATTTAGTTGATCCAGGAAAGGTTACAGTTGATTTTTTTGGGTATCAAGTTTCACCAAGTGTAATCTATTCATTAGTTCTTTCATTTGGATTTTTGTGTGTTAGTTTTCTTTCACCATTATTATCTGGTATTGCAGATTACACAGGTTCCAAAAAGAAATTTATGCAGTTTTTTTGTTACTTAGGCTCTCTTTCTTGCGTATCGCTCTATTTTTTTGATCCGAATCAAATAGAATTGGGAATGCTTTCCATTTTCTTTGGAACAATTGGATTTTGGAATAGCTTGGTTTTTTATAATGCATTTTTACCTGAAATCGCTGAGCCAAAAGACCATGATCGTATTTCCGCAAGTGGTTTTATTGCCGGATATATTGGCGCAACCATACTTTTGGTAATTTGTTTGGCCTTAATAATGGGGATTGATAAGAGTTTTACAAAAGTCAGTTTTTTGTTAGTTGCTGTCTGGTGGATTGGTTTTGCGCAGATCACCTATCGTGTTTTGCCAAATAATGTATATGATAAAAAACCGGAAAAGGATTTTATCTGGAAAGGATTTAAGGAACTGAAAAATGTGTTTTTGGAATTTAGACAAACAGTTCGCTTAAAACGATTTTTAGTTTCTTTTTTCTTCTTTAATACAGGAGTACAAACTGTTATGCTTATGGCAACTGTTTTTGCCAGTAAAGAGATCGAGTGGCCTGATAATAGTAATAAATCTGGCTTGATTATCGCCATCTTACTGATTCAGCTCTTGGGCGCACTTGGTGCAAAGCTAACCTCAATAGTTGCTAGAAAAACTGGGAATATTAATGCTTTAATTGGATCAGTAGCAATCTGGATAATAATTTGTGTTTTTGCGTTTTTTATTCGAACACCGAATGAGTTTTATACGCTTGCTGCTTTTGTTGGTATAGTTATGGGTGGGGTTCAGGCGATTGCACGTTCAACCTATTCCAAATATTTACCCGAAACAACAGATCATGCTAGTTATTTCTCGTTTTATGATGCGGCCGAAAAAATCGGGATGGTTATCGGAACGGCATTCTTTGCCTTGATGGAATTTTTATACGATGATATTCGATTTTCCATTATATCAGTAGCTACGTTTTTTGTCTTAGGATTAATATTTTTGTTTTTTGTCCCAAAAGAAGAGCGAATTAAAGCCCCAAGTCATTAAAGAATTTCGGATATGATTTCCCAACGCAAGAAGGATTAATAATTGTTATTTCTTGATCTGAAATACAGGCAGCAATTGTCGCAGCCATCGCAATTCTATGATCGTTGTGACTATTGATTAATCCACCGATTATCTTTCCGCTTCCATGAATAGCGATAGTGTTGTCGGAGGTAGAAAAAGAAACTCCGAAAACATCAAGCATTTCTTCCACCGTTTGAAGGCGATTAGATTCTTTGTATATCAATCGATTGGTGCCAGTAAAAATGGATGACCCTTCAGCAGCACAAGCTAATATGGCTAAAACGGGAAATAAATCAGGATTATCGGTTAAATCAACCTGAATAGGTGTTGGTTTTGGCGCTTTTGAAATAATCAAATCTCCGTTATCCCAAGTTGTTTTTGCGCCAAATTGCTGTACAATTTTCAAACAAATTTTATCCGCTTGGGTAGAGTCTTCTTTTAGACCTTTTAGTTTGATTTCTCCCGAAATTGCAGCTCCAACAATGTGATTAGCCGCACCACTCCAATCACCTTCAATTTTAAATTCGCGCCCCGTATATTTTTGATTCCCGGCTATTTTAAACGATTTGTAATTTTCGTTCGTAACGAATATCCCAAATTCTTCCATTAACTGAATAGTTAAATCAATGTATGGTTTACTGATTAAATTAGAAACAGAAATAGTAGTGTCAGTTGATAATAAAGGGGCTGTAATCAATAATCCAGTTAATGCTTGAGAACTCTCAGATCCATCTATTTCAATGATTTCGCTTGTAATTTCCCCTTTGTATTCAACCGGGTAATTGGTATCTGAATGAATGATGGTTAACCCACTTTTTTCAAGCGATTTTTTAAGGGAATTAACCGGCCTATTCAATAATGTACCTGATGCGGATAATGAAATCTTCTCGCCAAATAGTGTTGCAATAAAGGCAAACATGCGTAAACTTAATCCAGATTCATGTACAAACAGATTAACTTCTTGTTGAATGTTCCGCGCTGTAGGTGAAATAGTCAGCGTATCTTGACCCTTAACTTGAGCACCTAATTGTTCAATAATAGCTATACAAGCCTTAGTATCATCGCACGACCCAAAACCAGTTAGAACAGTTCTGCCACTTGATAATAGTGCAATTGCCAGCAATCTTTGAACATGACTTTTGGAAGAATTAGCCTGAATTTCCCCTGAATATTGAAAGGGTTTAATCGTTTTCATGATGGTTGACACTATTTAAAATAGTCGATTGAATATGAATAGATTCTTGGTGTATTAATTTGAATAGCGTAGTTGAAAACTCTTCGGAAAGTTCGGCAATCATTGCTTTGTTTACGTTTTTTCTAAGACTTTCTTCCCATTGACTGGACTGCAAAACGGCAAGATTGTGTTCTTTTTTATAGTTGCCTATGGTTGCTGACACCTTCATTCGCTCATGCAAAAGCTGAATTATTGAGTCGTCCAATTCAGTTAAAAGTGAACGAAACCCGATTATTTCGGCTTCTTCGATTTCTTGATGATTTCGAATTTTTAGATTCTGAAGTAATTCAATTAATTCTGCGGCAGTTATTTGTTGTTTTGCATCCGTCCATGCTTCCTTTGGAGAAATATGGGTTTCAAGCATAAGGCCGTCAAACTTTAAATCCATTGCTTTTTGAGCAATCTCAAATAAAATTGCAGTTCTACCCCCAATATGTGATGGATCACAAATCAACTGTAAATCGGGCATTTCATGCTTAAGATCAATCGGTATTTGCCAATTCGGATTATTGCGGAAACGTGTTTTTTCGTAAACTGAAAATCCCCTATGAATAGCAGAGATGGATCGAACATTACATTTTTTCATTCGTTCAATCGCGCCAATCCATAATTTGAGATCAGGATTTACTGGGTTTTTTACCATGATTGGAATATCAACGCCTGTAAGTGATTCAGCTAATTCTTGTACTGAAAAAGGGTTGGTTGTGGTGCGCGCACCTATCCATAACATATCAATTCCTGCATTTAATGCTGCTTCAACATGCTCAGGTTTAGCTACTTCTGTAGCCACTTTGAGTCCAACTTCTGACTGCACTTTATTGAGCCATTTCAATCCTTCTTTTCCTGCTCCTTCAAATTCTCCCGGTCGTGTTCTTGGTTTCCAAATGCCAGCCCTAAAGTAATCTGGATTTAGTAAGCGTAAACTCCTCGCAGTATCCAGCGTTTGTTGTTCTGTTTCTGCACTGCATGGACCAGAGATGAGGAATGGCTTTTGATTCATTAATTCTATTTACTTGTCAAACAATTAAAGTGAGGTAAAGTTGCTAAGAAATTTGAGAAAGTAGGATGAGTTTTGCATTAATTCTATTTTTTTTGAAGCTAAAATCTTTCATTTTATGGTAGATTTTACATAAAATCGATTAATTGTTAAAAACAACTGCATTTTTTTCTTTGAAAGTTCGGAAAAAAAACTATTTTTGTCTCCCAAAAAACGGCTAAAAATTTCACATTATGTATTGGACGTTAGAACTAGCATCATATTTAGAAGATGCACCATGGCCAGCGACAAAAGAAGAGTTAATAGATTTTGCTATTCGAACTGGAGCACCCCTAGAAGTTGTTGAAAATCTTCAAGATTTGGAGGATGAAGGTGATATGTATGAAAGCATCGAAGAGATTTGGCCTGATTACCCTTCACGTGAAGACTTTCTTTTCAATGAGGATGAGTATTAATAACTCCTCTGTAGTTTGCTCTTTCAGCTCCTAGTTGTTCCATTTTAACTTCTTGACAATTATCGTCTATTCATAGAATGGATTCTCTTTCATTAATAAAATGTTAAGTTACTTGTTGTACGTATATTTTGATTAATTTTAGTAAGGTATTGATAAATCATCTTCCATACAAGATAAACTAAATGAAGAACAAAAAGTACTTTTTTGGGTCACTTATATTTATACTTCCCATATTGATCCAAGCTTGGACTCAATTTTACACACCTAAAAAAGATCCCAACGAAATGCTTTGGGGTTTCTATGGGCACAAACGAATCAATCGAATCGCTGTTTTTACACTTCCTCCGGAAATGCTTGGTTTCTACAAAGACCACATTGAATTTTTAACTGAACATTCTGTTGATCCTGACAAGAGAAGATATGCTGTGGAGGGAGAAGCGCAAAGGCACTACATTGATTTAGACCATTATTATGTCAAAGGAAAAGATAATCCTTTCGAGGTAATGCCAAAAAGATGGGAGGATGCAGTTGCTAAATTCACGGAAGACACACTTCAAGCTTATGGTATTGTTCCTTGGCATATTCAAGTAATGAAGTTTAGATTGCAGAAGGCGTTTGAGACAAAAAATGTAGATCTGATTTTAAAATATTCTGCAGAAATTGGACATTATATTGGAGATGCTCACGTGCCACTTCATACAACGGAGAATTACAATGGCCACAAAACAAATCAACGTGGTATACATGGGTTTTGGGAGAGTAGATTAGTCGAAATTAATGCAGAAAATTATGATTATTTTGTCGGGAAGGGAAAATATGTTAGTGGTGTATTAGATTTCGCTTGGAATGCTGTGA
The DNA here is from genome assembly GCA_903901805.1 of uncultured Flavobacteriales bacterium. Classification (GTDB taxonomy): domain Bacteria; phylum Bacteroidota; class Bacteroidia; order Flavobacteriales_D; family Crocinitomicaceae; genus UBA952. The sequence goes on along the minus strand of CAIUSK010000290.1, from coordinate 2,485 downwards.
AATCCTCTCATTTAGCCCTAGATTCAGTATTTGATTTCGAAAAAGAACTGACAGCCCAATTTCCATCTGATCAAAAATACAGTTACGAACAACGAGGAAACACAACGGTTTTAACATATTCCACGGCTTTTTCTGACGCTTACCATAAGCGATTGAATGGTATGGTTGAACGCCGTATGCGTGATGCGATTCTTGCTGTAGGTTCTATTTGGTATACGGCTTGGGTAGATGCTGGACAGCCGGATTTGAGTGCTCTTCAAAATAAACCTCCTTCTGCTGAACTATTAAAGGAATTTGAAATGTTGGATGAGCATTTTAATCACGATAAACACAAAGGTAGAATATGCGATTAATAGTTTCAATGAAAAAGTGCATTGTACTCTTTTTATTCTTTTTTGCTTTTGTAGCTCAGGGTCAATTAATCAGTAAAAAAGGCTACATAGGTTTTAAAATGAGCGCTGGTCTAATAGATACTTCCTCTTATTTGAATTATGGAATTACTGGTGAATTTTTAGTTAAAAATAGAATTGGTTTGGTTTATAATTTAGAATATCAAAAGAGGAATGATAATTTTAAGCATATTCATGGATCAATTGGTTCTTTGGGAGGTCCACCATTAATTTTAATAGGTTTATTATCCGGCCTTTCAAATACCGCCTACAATGGAAATAGCTCTGGATCTGTCTTTGGTCTAGGTTATTTGGGAGTTTTAATAGGCGTTCTCGTAACCGTTTTGCCGGATGGAGTTTCATATCATATTCCTTTTCGATACAATGGCGATATTTCTCCCTATGCAAATGTGTTGGGATTTGATTATGTGTGGAATAAGAAAGTGAATTATTCTGAGTGGAAATATTCTTGTTCGTTTGGAGTGAAAGCTAGTTATTGGCATTTTTCAAATTGGGTTTTTCAAGGTTTTGTTGAAACCCGCAAGGTAGCTAGCACGGGATGGGGAATTGGTGCCGGTTTGGGTCTGTCCTATTCAATTGGTAACTCAACCGCAAACACAGCAAAATTGTAAATGAATTCGATAAATTCAATATACATTGGGTGGGTAAAATACTAATTTTATCAAATAATAGAGGAAAATAAAAGGGATTATTAATTTTGTAAAAAAACGGAACTATGTCTGAGGAAATAAAAAAAGTAGATAAATCAAAAAAAATCAATATTCTACTACTTCTTGTAATTGTGGGATTATTAGGTGGAATCGCATATTTATCCAAACAATACACGAATAAAATTCAAGAATTGAATACCGCTCTAAATGAAAATTTGAAACTGAAATCTGATTTATCTGATGTCAATAAATCTATTGGATCTGTTGTGGATATTGAAGGTAGATCTGCGGATTTGAAAAGTAATTTAACTCAGATGTTGAAGAACTATGATGAATTGATTAAAATGGACAAGTCTAAAGCGGACAGTTTGAATATTGAAAAATCAAAGATTCAAGGATTGTTAGGCCAAATAAACACATTAAAAAGTCAAGGAAATTTAACTTATTCCAAATTATTGAAAATGGAAAAAGAAAACGAGACTTTACGCGAAATAATGAAAAGCTATATCAAGGAAATTGATCAGCTTAATCAAATGAATAAGCAGATTCAAACAGACCTAGACGAAACTTCTGAAAAGTTAACAACCACGGTTACAGAGCGTGATGAGTATAAAAAAGAAGCAGAAGAAAGTACAGCGAAAGTTAAGAAAGGAGCTAAATTACAAGCGTATAATTTCACGACAAGTGGAATGGAGTTAAAAAGGAATAATAGCACAAAAGAAACAACAAAAGCAAAAGAAACAATACAAATCAAATGCTTGTTTACCATAGGTTCAAATCCATTATCTACTTCAGGTAAAAAAATAATCTATTTACAAGTAATTACTCCAGAGGGTAAAACGATGCAATCTAGAAGTTCTAACGTAATTGAAACCGATCAAGGCGCTGTGCCATTCTCAGAAAAAAGAGAATTTGATTATGAAAACCAAAGTATTGACGTTGGTGTATATTACGATTTACGCGGAGAAAAAGCTACTAAAGGAACATATAAAGTGCGGATTTTCTGTGAAGGAAATTTAATTGGGTCAGATAGTTTTACATTAAAATAAGCAACAAAATAATGTCGGAAGCAATCAATCAAGGATCTGTAACTTTTTCAATTGAAAATGAGATTGGTACAATTATATTTGGTCATCCTTTAAGCAATTCGTTGCCTGGTAAAATCTTACAAAAACTCGCTGAGTCAATCACTGAATTAGGCACGGATAATACCGTAAAAGTAATTGTTCTAAAATCTTTGGGAGAAAAGGCATTTTGTGCTGGAGCAAGTTTTGATGAATTAATTTCTATTGGTGATTTGGAAACCGGAAAAACGTTTTTTTCTGGGTTTGCTCAAGTAATTAATGCTTGCCGCAAATGTCCAAAATTTATTATTGGAAGGGTACAAGGGAAAGCTGTTGGGGGTGGAGTAGGTCTTGCATCTGC
>CAIUSK010000289.1 GCA_903901805.1 uncultured Flavobacteriales bacterium | reverse complement strand
TGCTTCAGAAAGTGTATTTCTTGAGGCTAACCCGCAAGCGTTATTGTGTTTTAAAATTGCAAAAGTGGGTTCATCATGTTTGAATTCATGCATTAAATTGACTGCAGCGTCTACATCTAATAAATTGTTATACGATAATTCTTTACCATTCAATTTCTCAAAAATAGCATCTAAATTTCCATGAAAAAACCCGCGTTGATGTGGGTTTTCTCCATAGCGTAAAACGGAAGAGTTTGTTTCACTTAATTTTAAATAAGGTTGCTCACCCTGATTAAAATAAGCAAATATGTGCGTGTCGTAATGGGAAGAGGTATGAAAAGCCTCTCTTGCGAATGTTCTACGTTGTTCTAATGTTGTTTCCCCTTGTTGTGTTGAGATTATGTCTAAAAATTCAGCGTAATACGCCATGGCAGGAATAATGACAACATCTTTATAGTTTTTCGCAGCTGCGCGAATAAGGGATATTCCACCAATATCTATTTTTTCAATGATTTCTTCTTGTGTTCCTCCTGCGGCAACGGTCGCTTCAAATGGATATAAATCAACGATTACAAGGTCAATTTCAGGAATTTCATATTCAGCAATTTGTTGTTGGTCAGACTCTACATCTCGTCGATTTAATATTCCGCCAAAGACTTTCGGGTGTAATGTTTTTACTCTTCCTCCTAAAATAGAAGGGTAAGAAGTTATATCTTCAACGGCAATTACGGGAATACCTAATTCTTTTAAAAAAGATTCTGTCCCGCCGGTAGAATAGAAAACAACGCCTTGATTATGTAATTCACGAACAATCGGCTCAAGTCCTTCTTTATGATAAACAGAAACTAAAGCAGATTGGATTTTTTTAAATGTTTGCATCCCTTGAAATTAGGGAGCAAAGGTAGCGAATATAGAACATTTAATTACCTGTATAAACACACACTTATTAAAATTTAAGTGAAAGAAATCAACAACAATAAATCAGCACTTATCTCTTAATTATTTTGTAGACTAAACCATCAATAGTTAATAAATACATCCCTTCAGCCAGACCGGATGTATTCAGTTGTAATGCCCCAATACCGGTTTCTTGTAATACGATTTGCCCAAGGTGATTGATGAGTTCAATGGTTTTATTTTCTTGTTGGTTGATTTCAATGTGTAACACATCAGAAAAAGGATTTGGGTAGACACGTATTTTTTCTGAAGCAATTTCTGGGGCAAATACAAGTTGGCCAAAATTTACTACGCCTGAAATTGCATCAATGGGGTTTGGGTGAGGAAGCCCGGGAAAAATTTTGGCCAAGTAGATATTACTACCACCATTGAGTGTTGTAATATTGTCACCGGTATTACTATTAAATCCAACAGCAATATATCCTCCATCATGAGTTGGTAGAATTTGATTACACTTATCAAGCCCTTCGTTTGAAACCACACAATAATTACCTGCGCCTCCATCAAAATACCCGTAATAGGTATCACAATATGCAAGTATATTATCAAAATCATCTTGGTATGTTTGTGTATCTATGGACCGTGTGCCAATTACCGTTTTATTAATCCCTGGCAAAAACGCAACCTCATCAATTAATGTGTTTTTAGGTGTGTTTAAGGTATATTGGAATACTAAACCACCCATAAAATCAAATGAACCAAAATAATCATTGAAGTTTGTATCGCTTACTTTTCTTTTTCCAACGGTGTAGAATTTATTATTACCTGGAAATACATCATTTACTCCGTATTCACCCATTAAGTCACCAATCGTATCTTGCCACAAAATGGTTCCGTTTTTATTCATTTTTAAAACAAAACCCTTTACCAGATTGGAGTCTGGAATAAACATTTCCCCGCCAACGATGAATAATGAGTCTTCGATTGAAATAATCGTGTTTGCTCGGTCGTTTCCTGCACTACCAAATGTTTTTGTCCAAAGGGTGTCTCCGGCTGAGTTTGTTTTTATGATGTAAATGTCGGTTCCGTTGCCTTCTAAGGGTTGTGATTCTCCCACGAGAATAATTGTTGAGTCAGGATTTAAAATGGCATCATTTATTTTTTCCCAATTTTGATTCCCGTATGTTTTTTCCCAAAGTTTATTTCCGGATAAATCGGTGTGAACGAGGTAGGCGTCGTAATTTCCATTTCCACTAAATGAGTTGGAAAATCCGGCAATGTAATAACCTAAATCATCACTATATAAAACGCGCCTTCCCCCGTCAGATTCATCTCCTCCGTAATTTCTACTCCACATGTAGTTTCCTAAACTATCAACATGCATTAAAAAAGCATCTGAATTACCGCTCCAACTGCTTGAGCTTCCTGTTATTGTATAAGAAGAGTCTGCTAATTGGACAACGCTTTCCCCGCGATCATATCCGTTTCCGGAATACAATTTATAGAACACAACCTGACTATGGCTATGTCCTATCCAAGACAGGAAAAAAAGGGTTGTTAGTAGGCGCATTGAATTCTAATTAATATGGATTGACCAGTTTTACCAATTATATTTTCACTTGCCAAACCGAGGTTCCAGTTTTTAATTCGCAGGCTTGAATACAGCCCAAATCGAAATTTAGAGAACCCACCGTAGCAGGCATTTAAGCCTACATTTAGGGCATTAGTTTTACCCAAGAGAATGCGGTAATCGAGACCGGCAAAAACCAACGGGTTATATATTGAAGAAAGAAACAATCGAATTCCATAAAACTCTTGTAGTTTTCGAGTTGAATTGGCATCTACTAACTTGGAAAACTGTAAAAAACCAGGTAAAAAAACCGTTGTTTTAGCTTGAGATTGTTGAACCCCTAACGTATCTAATACCGAAAAATTGGAATCTAAAAACGAACCCCCATTTAATGCTTGATTAAGTGTTAGCCCAGTAAAGGTGAAAACCGTATCTCCACTGTATCTATTCATGGATTCACGCAAAGAAGTGAAACCAACATTTTTTGCTAAAAATTGATAATACACTACATTATTGTTTTTTGTGGGTACTGTTAATCGAATGTCTGCATCCAGCCCGGCGCCAAATCCTTTAAAGAATGAGGTGTCGTTTGTGAAACTTGCTCGTCCATCGAAAGCAATGGAAAGTGAATCTATAGTTTGAGATTGAAATATTTCTCCCGTCCGAACAAGGGCGTCGCTGTAATTGGATAAATTATAGATGTTTAATGAAACAGAAGATTTTGATTTTTTATCTAACCAGCCAAATCCTATTTTCTGATAACCATAAGCGGCAAATTGAGTTCCAGAAATAGAAGCGGCACTACCAATAAAACTATCATTTCCGTAAAACCCTAATTTAAACAAGTCTTTTGAATAGAGGGCATTAATGAATGAATAGTAGCCAGCTTTTACCGTAAAACCCCAAGTTGATTTTCCAAACAAGTTCACTTGAAAATTTCTATATTCTATTTCTGCGTTCAAGTCAGATCCAAATTGATTTATACCACGATGTAGCTTGAGGCTTTTATCTTTTATTTCATCGGTAATTTCCCCGCCATAAAACAATTTTTGAGTTAATGATTTATGTAACGAAGTGCTAGCATAATCAGCTGTTCCTGAAAAAATCAATTCATGCCTCTTTTCGAGTAAAGTATCTTGTTGAATAGGAAGCCATGACTGAGCATTACTAAGTAAACCTTGTAATAAAAAGAATATTAGCGTTATTTTTTTCATTAGTAAATAATGGTTCCGTTTAGTTTAACGTTCATCTTAATCTCCAGAAAAGCCCCGTATGGAATGCTTTGTTGTTCGTTAACACTGTTTGTGCTATTTGGAGTGTCAAACCGCGCTTCAATTGCGACAAATTTTATTTTATCTAAATCAGCGATTAATTCTTTTGGTAAAATAAACTCAACACTTGATTTCTTTTCGAACAGTCCGCTTTGAGCATTGAATGAACCCAAAACACTTGATGCAATTTGTGAAGAGCCTAAAACAGTATGTAACACAAAATTATTCTCATTCATAAAGTAGAGCATAGGTTCACATGAGACAGGAAATGCATTTGTCGCGTTTACGGTAATTATACCAGAATTCGCATGAATTTTAGTTGGATCTTGACTCAAATTAAAATCAAATGTATCGCGTAAGGTTAGTCCATCTGCACCAACTTGCAATGGCATTTCTACCTGTATTTTAACCTTGATTCGACTATTCGGAAATACTTCATCTGCACCACCCGAAATATTTCCCCACGGGTTCAGTTGTAGTTGGTATCCAACCTTGTGCTCAGCTCCTAGGTTTTCAATATATTGTTCAATATTACTATTTGACGAATTGAAGTTTATGTTTTGTTCACTAGGCTGTAGACTTGTCCAACTTCCTGTAGCCGGAGAAACATAAAAATCGGATCCAATTTCAGTTGAGTTTAACGCAACCGTGTTGTTGTCTACATTTGTGTTTTCGGCATGTGTAAGCCTTCCTTTTAAAGAAACTTTCATTCCGTTTTCAATAAGAAATGTGAGATTGGTGGTTGGTAAATCAACCGTTCCTCCAATAACATTATTAAAGTAAGGAATAGAAAACAGGGCGGTATCTGAAATTATTTGATTTCCAAAATAACCTTTGGCGTAATCAACTTTTAGTCCGGAAAATGACCCTTCAAATTTGAAATCATTTTGGCTATTAATTGACACAATCGGTCCGTCTGGATCTGTTTTAATAGAGAGTTTTGATTGGATTTTATTATAGCTTAGTCCTGACTCTCCAGTCAAGTCAATATCATACCCACTCAAGTCTAATTCTTCTTCTGCTGTGCTAGGTTGTGCTATTGTTCCAGCGCTCACAAAATAGGTTTGTTCAAATACGGCTCCATTTTTAGTAGCTCCAGGTAATTGAATGGTGAAAAAAACCTTTGTACTTAAGGGATTAAAAACCTTCACTTTTATTTTTCCGGCCGCTGTACGCATTTTTTTTAGTTGAACATCTTGTAAATCAAAGCTGTGTTCTTCCACTGTATTAACAAAAGATGTTCCTGGTTGAACATTGTTTAATGAAAAAAGAGGACTAAAAATTTGTGTGATTGTAGTGTCTGGAATGGTTATAATATCTGATAAGCGAATATCTAAAAGTGTGCGGGTTAGATCAACATCAATTGTAGTTTGATTAGTTGTTGTCAGTGTGGAGTCATTAAATAAATTATTCAGTTTAAGCGTGTCGGAAATAATGGGTGTTGCCCAATCTGTATTCCAAGTAGTATCCTTCTTTTTGCATGATGCAATTAGAAAGCTTAATAATCCGATATAAAATATATATTTCACTTGTTCTAAGACTAAACTCGTTCAATAACAGTTGCATATCCCTGGCCAACACCAATACACATGGTAACCAATGCATAGCGCTTTCCTGTTCTTTGTAGTTCCCTAGCGGCAGTAAGTAATAAACGCGTTCCCGACATACCAAGTGGGTGACCTAAAGAAATGGCTCCTCCATTTGGATTAATTCGCGGGTCATTATCTGCTAATCCCAGTGTACGAGTACATGCGAGCACTTGTGCCGCAAAAGCTTCATTTAGCTCGAGTACATCCATGTCCTGCAATGTTAATCCCGCTCTTTGCAATGCTTTTTCTGATGCTAGAACTGGTCCAATTCCCATGATTCTAGGCTCAACTCCTGCAACCGCTGCACTTACAATACGTGCTATTGGATTAAGTTGATGGTTTTTTACTCCAGTTTCAGATGTAATTAATAAAGCAGCAGCTCCATCATTTAATCCTGAAGCATTTCCTGCAGTAACTGTTCCGTCTTTTTTAAATGCTGGTTTTAATCCACTTAAACTTTCCATGGTAGTTGATGCTCTGGCAAATTCATCCTGGGAAAACAATATTGGATCTTTCTTTTTTTGAGGAATAGAAACAGGTATTATTTCTCCCTCAAAAAACCCAGTTGCTTGAGCGGCCGCTGTTTTTTCTTGCGACCAACAAGCAAATGCATCTTGTGCTTCACGCTCAATGCCATATTTATCAACCAAATTTTCAGCGGTTAAACCCATGCTGTCCACGCCATAAATTTCTTCCATTTTTGGGTTGATAAATCTCCAACCAAATGAGGAATCAAACATTTGAGCATCTCTTCCAAATGCAGATGAGGTTTTGGAAATCACCCAAGGGCCGCGTGTCATGTGTTCTACTCCTCCTGCAATATACAAATCTCCAGCTCCGTCTTTGATTGCGCGAGCTGCATTGATAACCGCCGCCATTCCAGAAGCACACAGGCGATTCACTGTTTCACCAGCCACTTCAACCGGCAGGCCAGCAAGTAGTCCTGCCATACGCGCAACATTCCGATTGTCTTCTCCTGCTTGATTGGCACAACCCAATATTACATCTTCAATTTGGCTTAAATCGAGAGTTGGATGTCTTTCAATTAGTCCTTTAATGGCTAGCGCTGCAAGATCGTCAGCTCGAACAGCAGCGAGTGTTCCTCCAAAGGAACCAATTGGAGTTCTAATTCCATCTACAATATATACAGACTCAGCCATTTTAATTCGTTTTTCCAAAGGTAGAATATATTCTATAAAAAAATAACGAGAGAAAGCTTAAAAAAGGGGGTGATGCTTTAATTACGACCTAAAAAGCACGGTAGATTCGAGTATTTAATTTTTCTTCTTAACAAAAAGGGCATCACTGAGCCCCGTATTAATTTTATAATTGCTTAATGTAATTGTAATTATACCTTTTGTCTTTTGATTAGCGCTGGCTTTTTTCTTATCTGCGGATGATTTATTAATATCAGAAGCAACACTTTTAGGGATCTTGAATTTCTTTACATCAATTTCAAACTTCATTACGCTTGGCAATCCACGCGAAATTTGATCTCCGTAGGTGTAATCTACATTTACTGTTCCGTTGCTTAAGGTGGTAATTTGAGATTTCATGATTACGGATTTTGCGACATCTACCCATATTTTAGCTAATACAATATCACCCGTACTTTCATTTGGAATGATGTTAATTAATCGTGTTTGTACCTTTCCAATTACGGCATTTTCACCAAAGACCGCTGTATATTTTGATTTATTGGAGATGAAACTATTGAGTTCAGTAAAACCTTGTTTTGGAACAATTACAATGCCCTTCGATTCTATTTTAAATTTATCTTTTTGTTTGAAGTAAATTTTCACGTTAGATGGCATGATTTTAATCATCGGAATGTTGGCGTTTATGTTCGCATTTACCGTGTAATCTTTTACAGCGATGAGTTTGGCATTGATTTTATCAATAACGGCATTCGCAGTTTGACCAAATGAAATGGCTGAGAAGCAAAGAAAATAGAGAAGGAAGAGTTTTTTCATTAGGATGTAATGTCTTTTTTGTTAAACTTATAAAGCGTTATTCCAATTAGAACAACAATGTGCACCAATAAAACGACTATGGATTGGATAATGGATTCAAACGGAACAGGATCCTCGAAGAAACTGCGCCATGAAGCCATGTGTGTTGTAAATAAATAAGGTTTAATAGTATCAAAAACAGTTACATCGAGGCTTCCAATAATAGTGAATAGAATGATGATAGCCATAGTTGAAACAATCGGCCCAACGGAATTTTCTGCAAAAGCAGATAAACAAATAGACAATGTTGCTACCGTTAAAAGAGACAGAAAGGCCACACAAAACCCCAAACCAAAGCGCCAAAGAATGTCTGCTTCTTGAAGAATCACTAATCCATCGCTGTTCAAGACAATTAAATCACCTGCACCAAAAACAAGGTGAGAAACAAACAGGGAAAGAAATCCCAACCAAATGGTTAAGAGCAGGGTGTAAATTGCACCGGCAATAAATTTTGATAACACAATTTGTGTGCGAGAAATGGGTTTGGTTGCTAGCATTCGAACAGTGCCCATTGCCGCCTCGCCAGAAATTAAATCTCCTGTTACCAAAGCCACTAAAAGAGGAATGTGAACCACCAACATTTGAAGAATGATTAAAGCAATCAGGTTTCCATTGACTAATTTACCGTTGAATGATAGGGTTTGCTCAAAACTGGCTGTGATGAATGAAACAATGGTTTCCCCATCTGCTTTCATGGCAAAAATAATGATTGCAATGAGTAGTGTTAACGCCCCAAAACCTAAATAACTTCTTGGTTTTGCAACAATTTTAATAAACTCGTTATAAGTGTTTTTCAGTAACATTAGGCCTGGATAATTTTCATGAAGTAATCCTCTAGTTTTCGTTTGGGCTCAATAGCATGAATCTCCAAATCAGCATCTATTAACGCTTTACATAATTCAGGAACTCTTTTTTTACTAATGTTTACCTCAAGTTCATTTCCTGAAATTTGAGTAATTGTTGAAACATTGAGTTTTTCCCGAATCACGCTTTTTCCTTTTTCTACATCGTTCAATTCTATTCTCACCATGGTTTCTTCGCTGTTTAACAAGCTAGAAACTTCGCCTTCAACAACTGATTTTCCTTGATTTATGATTACCATTCTGTTGGCAATCAATTCAATTTCAGAAAGTTGATGTGAAGACAATAGAATTGTTTTGTTTTGTTCGTTTTTTAAGCGAAGGATGAGGTTTCGTATTTCAACAATCCCTTGAGGATCCAATCCGGTAGTTGGCTCATCCAAAATGATTAATTCTGGTTT
>CAIUSK010000288.1 GCA_903901805.1 uncultured Flavobacteriales bacterium | reverse complement strand
TCCAAATCCTTCCATCCTTGTTGGGTGTCATCTTCAGCAAATTCTACCGCTTTTCGAATGGCCTGATCACCCCCTGCAATTATGCCTACAACCAATCCATGTTCAACACCAAATGTTGGAGGACATTCACTAGCATCCACAATTCCAAGTCTACCGCTTGTGCCGGCTCCAAGGTAAAACAATCTGCCTCCTTTTTGCATGTTACCAATGGCTTCATCAATAAAGAGAGTGATTTCAGGGAGGATTTTTTCGATAGCCAATGCTACTTTTTGATCTTCCTGATTAATTCCGTTAAGAAGATCTTGCGTAGACATATTTTCAAGTCCATCATAAAGTGAATCCGTTTCAGTGATGCGATTCATGATGATTAGATTAAAACAGCTTTGGATGATTGGTCTTCAAAAAACACTTCAACGCGTTCTTTTAATGTGGTTGATAGGCTTAGTCCAACAAAATCTGCTTTTATGGGAAATCGTCGATGCATGCGATCTACCAATGCAACTGTTTTGATTGCTTTCGCTGAATTTTCGAGTATTTTGGTAAGTGCATATTGCATTGTTTTACCAGAATTTATTACATCATCCACTAAAACTACATAGGCCCGTTCGAGCATTTCTTCAGGTATGGAAAGTTGAATGGGGTGGGTGAGCGGATTTTCTTTGTCTACTATTATTTCAAACAAAATGATTTCGGTTCTTCCTTCAGCCTCTATGATGGTTTTTAATTTTTCAGCTAATACTAAACCATTCCCGCAAATGCCACCCAGAAAAATGGTTGACTCACCAAAACTATTTTCAATGATTTGATGCGCTAAACGCATGATTTTTTGCTCAATTTGTTGATGGGTTAATATGCTTTGCATCGCTGAATTTTGGTTAAAATTACAAATAGTCTTTGAGGTAAGTGACAAAATAATAAAGTGTTTTTCACCTTATTTTTAAACAACGTGAGGTTAAATCCGGAAATCAATACAATAGATTTTGGAATTGTTGATTACATGCTGTTTTCTAAGAGTTGACTGTTAATACTTATTTTATCATGTAAAGTGTGGTCGAGATTATAGGTGTACATTTGAAGTATTAAACTATTCATGTGGCAATTCTAAAGATTGAAAATATTTCCAAGCGATTTTTCGAGAAACAAGCGTTGAATGACGTTTCGTTAGCTGTTAATTCAGGAGAGATTTATGGCTTGTTAGGTCCAAATGGCGCAGGTAAAACTACCTTGATTCGCATAATAAATCAAATTTTAATGCCCGACAGCGGCACCATATTTTTTGATAATGAACCGATCAAACAACGTCATTTGGTGCAAATTGGTTACTTACCAGAAGAAAGAGGCCTATATCGATCCATGCGGGTTTTTGAACAGTTGCTTTTTTTGGCGCAATTACGTGGATTATCAAAATCCGAGGCGACCGTTCAAATTGAATACTGGTTGGCCAAATTCGATATAGCCGATTGGAAAAAAAAGCGCATCGAGGAATTATCCAAAGGGATGGCTCAGAAAGTTCAGTTTATTGGTTCGGTGCTTCACAACCCGAAATTGCTCATTCTAGACGAGCCCTTGAGTGGTTTTGATCCATTGAATGTTGAATTAATTCTGAGTACACTTAAAGAATTAAAAGAGCAAGGTAAAACAATTATACTGTCTACCCATAACATGAAAAGTGTGGAAGAGATTTGTGATCGTGCTGCGCTGATCTACAATGCCAAAAAAGTATGCGAGGGCAGTGTCCTAGAATTACGCGAAGCAATTAAAAAAGGACATTATGGAGTGAGATTTAAAGGAAACATGATAGCATTTGTAAATGCGCTTTGGACTGATTTTGAACTGATCGATAAACGAGAACTTGGTGGTAATCGATTTGAAGCTGTCGTTGCAATGCGATCTGCCGCAGATTTCGAAGATTTATTAAAATCGATGCTTGGACAAGTAAAATTGGAAGCTGCATGGGAAATTATGCCAAGCATGCAAGATGTATTTTTACAACAAGTGCAAGAAGAGGATACCAATCAAAAACTAGAAGCATGAAGAATAGTTGGATAATTGCGAAACGCGAAATAGTTGAAAGACTGAATTCTAAGTCGTTTTTGATGTTTTTATTTATTGGTCCCGTTCTCGTTTTGCTCGCCTTATTTTTGTTGTTTCAGGCCGGAGATGAGGGGAAAAGTCAATTGAAAATTTTGGTTTCCGATGAAGGAAATTTGTTAGAAGGTATTTTACACACGCAAAAAAATAGCCCGATTCAATATCAAATCTCACGCGATTATGTTTCTTTTGAAACGTTTCGAAGCAAGCCGGAATACCAACAATATGATGCGCTGTTGGACGTGAATCACAAGGTGTTAGAAAATAAAATGTGTATGGTTTTTTACCGCGACAAACCAGCGGTGGAAAGACAAATTGGCATCCGTTTTCAATTGGAGAAACGTATTGAGGAAATTTTAGTCAATGAAACATCTAAAATGAGCATCAGTGATTACAGGAAAATAAAGCAACCGCTCAATGTCGTTTATCGCAATGTATATGATCCGAAACAAGAAATTGATCACCT
>CAIUSK010000287.1 GCA_903901805.1 uncultured Flavobacteriales bacterium | reverse complement strand
TTTGCTATCCACGACTGATATTCCTTAGCATTTTTAACATGTTCAACATCTGAAGCGGTGAAGTTGTGTTTTCCGGAATAATCAGGGGTTGCACACATGAAAATATAATTCACTTTAGCAGGATTCAATACTGCTTCAACTACATCGGTTGGTGTAAAGCAAATAGGTCCAGGAGGCAATCCTTTGATTTTGTAGGTATTATACGAACAATCAATGTCGCGGTGCTTTTCCATGAGTCTTTGCGTTCCTTTCAACGCATCCCCCCAACAAAACCGAAAAGTAGGATCACTTTGTAATTTCATGTCTTTTTTCAATCGGTTCAAATATAACGCTGAAATAATGGGCCATTCCTCTTTGTTTCTACTTTGCTCTGCATAAACGATACTAGCCAATTTCACTGCATCAGCAGGAGTTTTAAGTCCTATTTGAACCAGTTTTTTTCTTTTATCAGCAGTCCAAAACGAATCGAATTTTTGTTTCATTTTTTCCACAAATTCCTTTTCATCGGTATCGAAATACATTTGGTATTCTCCTGGAATAAAGAGTGCACTCAATTCTTCTTTATTCCTAAATCCAAGTTTTTTGATGGTTTGAGGTTGGTGTAAATAATTGATTAATGATGAACTATCCAGTGCTAAACATTGATGAGCCATTGAAGCCATTTGATTGATATCCCGAAATTTATATACCAGTACTTTAACCAACACTTCATCGTTTCCTTGGCCATTTTCATTTTTCACGAATCCAAAAACCAAGTCCTTCATCTTTGTTCCTGGTTTAATTCTATACTTTCCTGCAGCCAAAGTTTGATCTGTTAATCCATCGGAAGATGCTACCTTAATAAAACCATCAATTTCTTCAATGATTTTTTTATTTTTCAATTCCTCAGCTAGTTGAGAGACAGTGGTTTTATCCTTAACAAGAATAGTTATTTCTTTATTGTTTTCGGTTTTGCTCATTCCTTCAAAAAATGAACAACTTGCCGTATTGAACAATAACCCAAGAAGAGCAATACTAAAAAGGATTTTTACACTTAATCTCATAACATTAATTGATAAATATATTCATCTTCGCGCTTCCCATCCACTAAAAACCAATTGGTTCTAGTTCCAATTTTTAGGTAATTACATTTTTCAAAAAGCGATTGACTCGGTAAATTACTGGATTGAATTCCGCACGTTAAATGATGCAATTGCAGATGCTCCTTGGCATATTGAGCTAATAAATTTAACGACTCAGCAGCAAACCCCTTTTTACGGTATTTTTCTTCCGCAATTAAAATCCCAACTGTACCAAAACCATTCTTGAAATCAATATTATAGATATCTATTGCTCCAACTGCCGTATTTGTTTCTTTATCTTGAATGATTAAGCGAACTTGACCAGATTCTCTCACTGCCCTTTGTTCTTCGATTAATTGATAAATTTCAAACATCGAAAGTGGTGCATCCGTATTGGTGAATTTCCAGTTTTCAATATCATTCTCCCACAAATAAATGAGTGTAGAATCGCTGGGTTCGATTGCCCGTAAATTAACTTTTTCTCCTTGCAGCACGTTGTAAATTTTCTATTCTTTCGTCAATATCTGCCTGCGTATACGACTTAATTCCTAACTGGGAATCGGATACATTGAAAGCAAAAATACTAGAAATAAGTTGATTCTTTTCAAGGTAAATCAGTAAATCAGGTAACATCAGATGATTTTGAACACCAAACAAATGCTTTATGGGTGTAAGACAGGTATTTTTTCCATTGAAAATAACCGAATTTTCTTGAAATCCTTGCTTAACCTGTTCTAAATCAAAAGACTGAGTTAATTCCACAAGCACAAATTCACCTTGTTTCCTTTGAAGTGATTGGAACACGCGATTGGCCTGTAAATTAAAATCAACTCCCGTCGCCTTCAAACTGAAATAGGAATCAGCAGTTGAAAAACCGATGTGAGGAGGAATTTGATTGGAGTGGATGATCCACAACATAGATGGATTAAAATCAGGGGGAACAACACCTACGGAATATCCGTTAAATTTATACGTGTAGTTCATAATCCCCCTTAAAAACAAATTTTGCTGGCCCTATCAAGTAAATATCGCGAAAATCTCCTATTTCAATTTGATTATATTCAACCCTTAAATTTCCACCTAAGGCTTTAACTGCAATGGAATTTTTTCCTTGCAACTTGTTTTTTAACCCATAAGCGATTGCTGCAGCAGTTATCCCTGTACCGCAAGCCAACGTTTCATTTTCCACTCCCCGTTCATAGGTCCGAATGGCAATAGAATTTGAACTAAGCTCTTCTACAAAATTGACATTAATACCTTGCTGTCTATACTTTTCAGAATAACGGATAGTAGATCCTTTCGAGTAAACATCTAACTGATCAATCGTTGACTCAAAAAGAACTAAATGGGGCGAACCCGTATTGATTTCAAATGTAACCGAATCATTTAAAATTTCCGAAATTAAATCTTTCATTTTCAATCGAATACTATTATTTTCTTCAATAAACGCTTCATGTAAACCATCGATAGCTTCGAAGGAAAAACGAGTTTGATTCATTGTTAATTGAGCGTAGAAAGAAACGGCACATCTTGCACCATTACCGCAAAAACTCTTCGATCCATCTGGATTATAAAAATCCATATAAAAGTCACTCGAAGGATGAGCACATATTTTAATTAATCCATCTGAACCAATTCCAAAATGACGATCACACAGGATTTTTATTTGCTCAACGGACAAAAAATCAAAAGCTCCCGATCGATTGTCAATCATGATAAAATCATTGCCCGCACCTTGATATTTAAAAAATGGAAGTTGCACTTTTTTTTGACAAAAATAGCAGTTTTTATGGTAATAGGTTGCTTAACATTCTTTAACACGAGTAACATAACAAGAAAAATGACTTTCTGTTATTATTGTAATTGAAATTTTAAAGCGTAAATTATGAAAACAACACTCATTAAACAATTAGCGCTGGGTATAATTGGCGGAATTATTCCCCTCTCAGCCTACCTTACATTTAACTATGTAACAGATGACACAAAACTTTCTGACAAAGTATTGGACGGAAATAGAATTGCAACTGCTCGGTTTGCAAGTATGCAGGGTACTCCTGTTGATTTCATTCAAGCTTCAGAAAACTCAATAAATTCGGTGGTTCACGTAACAACCAAAGTCGTTCAAACCTCATTTCAACGCGATATTTTCCAAGAATTCTTTTACGGTCCTGGTGCCGGAGGTAAGGAATATAAGCAATATGGTTCGGGATCCGGTTCGGGCGTAATCGTTTCCTCTGAAGGATATATTGTTACTAACAACCACGTAATTGAAAACGCCAGTGAAATAGAGGTAATTCTCAACGACAATTCCAAATACACAGCCAAAATCGTTGGAACCGACCCATCAACGGATATTGCCATTTTGAAAGTTGAAGGGACTGGATTTCAACCCATTCCACTTGGTAACAGTGATGATTTAAAAATTGGTGAATGGGTGTTAGCCGTAGGTAATCCATTTAATTTAACATCTACAGTAACGGCAGGTATTGTGTCTGCTAAAGCAAGAAATATAAATTTATTATCTGACCGTTCTAAACAAGATGTTATTCCAATTGAATCATTCATTCAAACAGATGCTGCTGTGAACCCAGGAAATAGCGGTGGTGCCTTGGTAAACACGAAAGGTGAATTGGTTGGAATAAACACGGCTATCGCATCACAAACAGGTAGTTACTCGGGTTATTCCTTCGCTGTTCCTGTTAATCTAGTGGAAAAAGTAATGAGGGATTTAATTGATTACGGAGTAGTTCAAAGAGGCTATTTGGGAGTTCAAATCAATGATATAACGCAAGAAATTAAAACAAAAAATAATCTACCAAGCACCAAAGGGGTTTTTGTAACTAAAGTGGTTGAAGATGGAAGTGCTGATAAAGCAGGAATAAAAGATGGTGAAGTCATTTTGAAAATTGGAACAAAAGAAGTTAATTCTGTTGCGAGCTTGCAAGAGGAAATAGGAAAACGCAGACCTGGGGATAAAGTGAGTGTAACAATTCGAAATAAAAAAGGAGAGGAAGAAATTGTGGAGCTCGTATTACGCAACAAGGAAGGAGAAACGAAACTAATTTCAAAGGAGGAAGTGAGTAAACAAGTTGCCTTAGGTGCTTCATTTGTTGAATTAACGGATAAAGAAAAGAAAGAATTGAATATTAGCTCAGGAGTAAAAATCAAAAGTATACAAGCAGGAAAACTAAAAGCCATTGGATTAACTGAGGGAATGATTATCAGCAAAATAAATAACGAACCCGTGGAAACAGTTGAGCAATTAACAACCAAATTGAATGGTGTAAATCGAGGGGTTTTATTAGAGGTAATTACTGAATCTGGACAAAGGGAGTATAAGGGATTGGGACTATAACTAACAAAATGTACAAGTTTTCAACAATGGGCAAAATTGATCCGAAAAAGTAAAAATAAATTTTTGAAATCACATTTTTTGGTGTTACTTTGCCAACATATATCGTTATAGCTTAAATTTAAAATCCTTTTAAAAAGCATGAGACAACTAAAGATTACCAAATCGATTACCAATCGCGAAAGTCAGTCATTAGACAAATACTTACAAGATATTGGGCGTGAGGAGCTGATTACAGCAGAAGAAGAGGTCGAATTGGCCAGAAAAATTAAACAAGGTGATCAATCTGCTTTAGAGAAACTTACTCGAGCAAACCTACGTTTTGTTGTTTCTGTTGCAAAACAATACCAAAATCAAGGTTTAACGTTACCCGATTTAATTAATGAAGGTAATTTAGGTTTGATTAAGGCAGCACAAAAATTTGACGAAACACGTGGATTCAAATTTATTTCTTACGCTGTTTGGTGGATTCGTCAATCGATTCTACAAGCATTAGCAGAACAAGCTCGAATTGTTCGTTTGCCTTTGAACCAAGTAGGTTCATTGAATAAAATCAATAAAGCTTTTTCTCGTTTAGAACAAGAATACGAAAGACCTCCATCTGCTGAAGAATTAGCTGAAGCTCTTGAGGTTCCTGAAGATAAAATTAAAGAAAGCTTGAATGTTTCAGGTCGTCACGTTTCTATGGATGCTCCATTAACAACCAACGAAGATGGTGGTACATTGATGGATGTAATGGCAAACAACGATGCACCAAAAACAGACCACATGTTAATGGCTGAATCTCTTCAGAAAGAAATTGAACGTTCATTGAGTACTTTAACCGATAAAGAACGTGAAATCATTCGTTTATTTTTTGGTATTGGAATGAATCATGGTTTGACATTGGAAGAAATTGGTTCAAAATTCAATTTAACAAGAGAACGTGTTCGACAAATTAAAGAAAAAGCAATTCGTAGACTGAGACATACCTCTCGCAATAAATTGTTGAAATCTTATTTAGGATAATTT
>CAIUSK010000286.1 GCA_903901805.1 uncultured Flavobacteriales bacterium | reverse complement strand
TGAATGAGCAAAATCTTTGAACATGATAAAATCGTTAGATTCTACCACCTTTTGTAATCTTTTTCCAGCGCCAGTGAAATTAGAAATGGAAGTTAAAAAGTCTTTATTGGATATACCAATAGCCTCACAAACACGCATGGCTCCCATTAAATTCTGCAAATTATGTTCACCAAACAGCTTCAAATCGTAACTTTTTGAATCCCAATTTAATTGAGTTCCAAAATCTGTAACTTCATAACTAGGCGTGTTGTAACCTGTAATTTCAATGTGATTCTTATGTTTTATTGCCAAATTAATAATTTCAGCATCAGATTCATTATAAATTAATTTTCCATTGGGCTCAATCAACTCACAAAAACGATCAAACTGGGAAACATAATTTTCAAAAGTCGGAAATACATTGATGTGATCCCAGGCAATTCCACTTAACAAAGCAATATTGGGTTTATACAAATGGAATTTAGGACGGCGATCAATTGGTGAACTAAGGTATTCATCCCCTTCAAGAATAATTACTTCAGCATTTTCCGAAAGTTTCACCATGCAATCGTATCCTTCTAATTGGGCTCCAACCATGTAATCAACATCTTTTCCAAGTTCACGACAAGCATGTAAAATCATAGAAGTTATGGTAGTTTTACCATGACTACCACCAATCACAACCCTCGTTTTATTTTTTGATTGCTCGTATAAATATTCGGGATAAGAGAAAATAGGAATATTTAGTTCTTTAGCACGAAGCAATTCAGGATTATCAATTCTGGCATGCATTCCCAAAATAACTGCGTCAAGACTTGCATTAATATTTTGAGGGTTCCAACCCATTTGTTGGGGTAAGATGCCTTCCTTTTCTAGTCTACTTTTTGATGGTTCAAATATCTCGTCATCGGAACCAGATACTACATATCCTTTTCTATTGAGCGCAATTGCCAAATTATGCATAGCGCTTCCACCTATTGCAATGAAATGAACATTCATTTTTGATTGTTTTTTCGTTGAACGTTTAACCTCATTTGCCATAGAACCGAAAAAAGTAGAAACCAACAACCCAGCTGAGCTACCAATAACCAATCAACTTTTTCAAATCGACTTAGTAAAAAAACAGGGAGACCAATCGATAATAATCCGATGTAATACAATAAAGAAACCGAAGAAGGTATCTCGCTGTTTAATTGCTTATTAACAAACTGCAAAATGGAATAAATAAGAACAATTACCCATAAAAACAGAGGCACATTAACCAAACCATTTTCATCGGTCAAGGAAACATAGAAAAGACAAATAGGAATTGATAATGCTATTTTTAACACAATCAGAACGAATTCATATTTTTCGGCAAATTTCATACAACGAATTTACTTGTATGAAAGGATTGTAAACGAGCGTTGTTAAAGAGTTTCTAACACACGCTTTTTAGTAACTTAATTTTGATTTAATATCTCAACTATTGGATTACCAGTCATCGCACCAGATCTTTGCAGATTAAGTAAATGAATCAATGTTGGTGCAATATCAATGATTTCAATAGGTCTGAATATTTCTTGTTTACGAATTCCATTTCCGTACCAAATTAAAGGAACATGAGTATCGTAATTAAAAGCTGAACCATGACTTGTTCCTTTGTGTGAAGAAGGTTTATCTTCATTTTTCGCTAAATAACCCGGTTCTAAAATAAAAACTACT
>CAIUSK010000285.1 GCA_903901805.1 uncultured Flavobacteriales bacterium | reverse complement strand
TACCACCTACCAAAGTAAACATTCCGTCAATAACTAAATCATTTGCGGTTGCTCCTGCAGAAATCGTTGGCGCACCTGCCAAAGGAAATGATGTGGCACCACAGTTGCTGCTCACATCCCAAGCCACGGTCCAGTTATCTTGTCCTATGACTACATTTACAGTACGTTTAGCAGTAGAAGTTCCGTTAGCGTTTGTTGCTGAATAATTCACGAAATTCACTCCAGTTGCAGTTGTAACAACTTGGTTGTCTGCGATCACTTCTACTGAAGATCCATCTTTGTTTGTAGCCGTTGCACCCGGATCAGCATAATTTGAACCCACGCTAACAGTGGTATCAGCTGCTCCGATGATAGTGATCATTGGTTTATACAAACAACTTCCGTCGTCTTTTTTGGCTTTGCCATTATAATTTGTGGCTGTAGAATCAGTACATCCTTTCTTTTTACATGATGAGAAACCAGCACCAAGGCCAATTACTAAAATAAATAATCCAATCTTGTTCATATTTTCTAATTTTGAAACGAATTTACTAAAAAATTGCAATTATCAGTCAATGAAATTATTTTTTGTCCTACTACTGTTTATTTTTCTCTTTACAGGTAACGCTGGATTATCTCAATCTGGTTGTACAGATCCCCAAGCAGTAAATTTTGATCCCACAGCTCAATGGAATGATGGTTCTTGTTTATATCCATCTACGTCTTATTCATTACAAATCATTGCTGACTTACCTGATGAAATGCAAGAGAATTCAGGAATTATAGTTAACAATAACCATTTATTCAGCATCAATGATGGCGGTAATTCAACTGAAATTCAAGAATTAGATCTTTTAGGAAATCTGATCCGCACTATTCATGTATCAGGTGCAGAAAACATTGATTGGGAGGCAATCAGCCATACTGATTCTACTATTTTTTTAGGCGATTTTGGAAATAATGGGGGAAATCGTCAAGATTTATGCATTTATCGAATTTCTAAAAACCAATTAATTGGAAATGATACCGTTGGGATGAGTAAATTTTGGTTTACCTATCCGGACCAAAGTTCGTATGCTAATACAAGTAATAATCACAATTTCGATTGCGAAGCGTTTGTTTACCATCAAGATTCCTTGCACATATTCACTAAAGGATGGCAAAACCTTTATACCAAACATTATGTTTTACCCATCAACTCAGTGGATACGGTTGAAGCAGTTTTAAGAGATAGCATGTGGGTGGATGGTCTAATTACAGATGCAACCATTGATAATGCAACAGGAAGATTGTTGCTAGTAGGGTATAAAAACAACGGTTCAAACTTTTACACCAGTTTTGTTTACTTACTGTTTGATTATCCTGCTACCGATTTTTTTTCAGGAAATAAGCGAAGAATTGAAATCGGCAATATGTTGACTGTTTCACAAACAGAAGGGATAACATTACAATCAGCATCCGAAGGATTTATAAGTTCAGAAAAAATTACCTCCAGTATAATCACCATCCCTCCCAAACTTTTTTCGTTTAATTTTAGTGGTTATTTTGAGAATTCTCAATCATTAATAGATCCATTAGAGATTCAAACAATTGAGCTTCATCCTAATCC
>CAIUSK010000284.1 GCA_903901805.1 uncultured Flavobacteriales bacterium | reverse complement strand
GCTTCAATAGGAATAGAAAAAAAAATTCGAACCATGAAGCTGGATATTTTGACTTTTCTACAAAGAAATAAGCACCAGTATGATCTAGTTTTTGCTGATCCTCCTTACGATTATAAGGATTATGAAACATTGATTAGACTGATTTTTGAACAAAAAGCTTTGTGCGAATCTGGTCTATTTGTTTTAGAGCATAGTAAGCAAAAAGATTTCTCGTTGCAACCTCATTTTCAGTTTTTCCGTAATTATGGAAATGTAAGTTTTAGTTTTTTTAAACAATTGGTATGAAAATTGGAATTTTCCCAGGGTCCTTCGATCCATTTACAAAAGGACATGAATCCATTGTTATGAAAGCCCTTGAAGTGTTTGATAAAATCGTTATTGCTATTGGAGTTAATTCTAAGAAGCAATCCTTTTTTTCGTTGGAAAAACGGAAAAATCACATAGAATCCCTTTTTGATGATCGTGTACGGGTAATTTCTTTTGAAGGATTGACTGTGGATTTATGTAAAAAAATGAATTGTAAACACCTAGTACGTGGGTTGAGAGATGTAAAAGATTTTGAATATGAGCGCTCTATTGCCCAGATGAATCGTACATTGTATCCTATTGAAACGATTTTCTTCTTAACTAACATTGAATTTTCTTCGATTAATGCTTCAATCGTTAGAGAAATAGCAATCAATGGCGGCGACATTACTCCTTTTGTAACAAATCCTGGTTTTTTGGTTTGAAATCTATATTATTGAACTAATTGCATGCGGCATTCTATTTTACTACTTATATTCTTTAATTATTTCCCTGTTTTTAATCAGGTTAAAAATGATTCTATTCAAATAAGAGGGGTAGGTAGTTATTATAAAAATGAAGAAATTGGATTATATGTAATTGAAGATTACATTACAGGTAAAGAAAAATGCATTTTACAATCGAGCGTTGATTCTGTTGGTTTTTTCAAATTTAATATTGCTCGGTTATCTACCCAAAAATTGATTATTAAATCCAAGAAAAATAAGGCTTGGCTTTATGTTCAGCCGGGAGGAAGCTACCTAGTTACATTTCCTGAATTGAATGAATTAGACACGAAAAATCCAAAAGGTAATCAAGTTGATTTGGTTTTTTATCAGTTAGATTCGATGGATATTAATTACAAAATACTCGGTTTCCAGAATTGGGTGGATAATGAACTATCACAGTTTTATCATTTGAAAAAGCAGAACCATGCGGAATATGAGTTGCGATATAATAAAATGAAAAAACGATCAGCGAGTTTACATCAGAAAGATACTTCGCTCTTTTTTAGATACTTTATCAACTTCTCTTTTGCCGAAATGGATGATTTAGAGACTGTTTCTGCTAAAACAAGGCAACAGAAATATGCCGAAAATTTGGTTAAGTTTCCAGTTTATTATTCCAATGAGGCGTATATGAATTACTTTAATTTGTTTTATGGTAATTTAACCAGCTTTTTATCAAATAGTGTTAAAGACAAGCTGTATGATGCTGTGGCTTATAGAAGCCCGTCTTTAGCAATGGTTGCCTTGAGTGAGGAACCAGAATTAAAAAACATTCAAATTAGGGAGCTTAGTTTAATAAAGCTTTTTTATGATCAATTTTATGAAAAACGCTATCCAAAATCAAATCTAATTATCATGCTTGATAGTATCAGGCAATTTTCCAAATTTCAAAAGCATCGTCTGATTGCTGGAAATGTACTTGATCGTATTACAGATTTGACGGTTGGATCTCGATTCATTGATTTTTCGTTAGTTTGCTCAAACCAAATAGATACACTTACCAATCAAAAATTAGAAGGGAAGCACATCTATATTCATTTTTTTGACCCATCTATTCCGGAGTCAAACAAAGAAATTCAACCACTGATGAATCTGTATGAAACTTACAAGGAATATATTCAATTCGTTACTGTAGTTGTTCAAACGAAAGATAAAAAAACCACACATCCAAAGCTGCCTTGGTCAGTAGTCGAATTAACAGAAAAGGATGAGTTCATTAAACAATGTAAAATAAATTCATTTCCCTGTTATATTTTAATTGATGCTGCTGGATATATCGTGGCGAATCCAGCGTTAAAGCCAACGCCAAATAGTGATTACGATACTATTGAACCCTATTTTTTTCAAATTAAACGGATAATTTCTGGTGAACGGAGACGTAAGTAACAATTGTAACGTAAAATCGATTTATTTTTCAGAGATTTACCGCTAAATAATCAGTTTGGAAATTCTTGGATTTGTATTAGCGGTATTTATTGGTGTTTCCTTAGGTCTAATGGGCGGTGGAGGAAGTATTTTGACGGTGCCCTTATTAGTTTATTTCTTTCAGGTTAATACGTTTATTGCGTCAACCTATTCCTTGATAATTGTTGGTATTTCTAGTTTCATAGGCGCAATTCCATTTGTTAGAAAAGGTCACTTTCATTTCCCGGCAATAATTCAACTAGGTTTGCCCTCTGTGATTGTTGTTTATTTAACAAAGTACTTTTTAATTCCCATAATCCCCAATCAGTTTTCAACAGCGAGTGGTTTCGTTTTTTATAGTGACAAACTTCTTTTAGTCTTTTTTTCTTTGCTATTATTTTTTGCTGCTTATGCTATGATTCGGAATGCTCCAAAGCAGGAGGAAAGGAAAAATATTTCAGGTTTCCAATTAGTTCTTTATGGGGTTTTGACTGGATTCTTGACTGGATTAGTAGGTGTAGGGGGTGGATTTATTATTATTCCAGTTTTAGTTTTGGTTTGTAATATCCCAATGAAAAAGGCAGTTGGTTCCTCATTAATTATTATTGTACTAAATTCTCTTATAGGCATATTTGCGGTAAAAAACTTCGCCGATTTTGATCAGAATCTTTTACTCAAAATAAGTTTACTTTCTGTACTGGGAATTATTATAGGATCGCTTTTAGCAAAAAAAATAGACGGAAACAGGTTGAAAAAAGTATTTGGGTGGTTTATTTTTTTAATTGGAATTGCAATATTAATTAAGGAAATCACTTCCTATTTCTAACGTAGCAAATAAGGTTTTAAATTAAGCCAAGAATACGCAATTTAACCTCTAAACAGCAATCTACTTCCCTTTTTCGCATTGAAACATTACAATATTCCGATTTAAAAATATCGGATCTCACTATTTACAGGTGTTTTGACAACGTTTGAATAACCAAACTCAGGTTTCTAGTATTCGATATCCAAATTGAACATGCTTTTGAAAATGTGTAGGTTTGGATTCTTCCTTGCCATTAATTCAAATTTTTGTTTGCTCGTAATAAATTTTTCTTCTTCTCCATGTTCGACTACTTCTAAGAGAACCTTCACTGAATAATTTTTTAGTTTCTCTCGTAAAAAAAGCAGAAATGAATCAATATGGGAAAGGATGTATTCCTTTTGAATTTCATTATCAAGGCTTAATACATAAACCTCCTCACTTTGACGAATGGGATGACGTTTGATTAATGCATTGTAAAATGTCTCTAGTCCTTGCTCTTTAAGTACAAAACTATATTGTTTCCAGACCATTTTTAATTGGTCCTCACTGAAAAGTTCTCTTGGGGCATTTTCTAAATTACTATTTATTTGCCCCACTTTTGCAGGATTCAATAACTCTTTTATTGATGCGTGTGGACTTGAGTAATTTCCTGTTGGTTTTTCAAAATTAACTGGAGCATTTTGCGTGAAAGCTTTTGAAACTGGTTGTGCCTTAACTTCTGGAATCACCTTTGGAGCGACAGGTTTTTCTGTTCTTAACGATTGTCCAACAAAAGGTAATATATCAACTGATTCCGTTAGGAATTTTTTTTTTCACCCTCGCTTTGCAAAGAACAGAGTTGCATTAAGCAAACTTCCACAAGGAGTCGTTGGTTTTTTGCAGATTTAAACTCGACATCTGATTTGTTTAAAACAGAAAGCGCTCGAAGAATAAATTGCTGTTTTAATTCTTTCGATTGAGCAACAAATCGCTGTTCTACAATATCGCCAACTTCTAATAACTGAATTGATCGTTCGTCTTTACACAGTAATAAATTTCTAAAGTGCTCTGACATACCAATTATAAAGTTATGCGTATCAAAACCTTTTTCTACGATTTCATTGAATAACAGCAGGGCGGAAGGAATATCTTCCTGCAAATAAAACGATACAAATTTGAAATAGTAATCGTAATCTAGAATATTTAAATTGGTAACAACATCTTGATACGTAATATTATTTCCTGAAAACGTAACAATTTGATCAAAAATAGAAAGCGCATCCCGTAACGCTCCATCTGCTTTCTGAGCAATTAAAAATAAGGCTTCTGGGTCAGCTGTAACACCTTCTTTCGTTGCAATTACTCCCAAATGTTGAGCGATGTCCTTCACTTTGATTCTCTGAAAATCAAATATCTGACACCTCGATAAAATCGTTGGAATAATCTTATGTTTTTCAGTAGTTGCCAAAATGAATAAAGCATGTTTTGGCGGCTCCTCTAGTGTTTTTAAGAAAGCATTGAAGGCAGAGGAAGACAACATGTGTACCTCATCAATGATATAGACTTTATGATCTCCTAATTGAGGCGCAATTCTCACTTGGTCAATTAAACTTCTAATGTCATCAACCGAATTGTTTGATGCAGCATCTAATTCATAAATATTTAAGGAGGCTCCCGTATTGAAAGAAACACATGAATCACACGTATCGCACGCTTCCATTTGCTCGGATCTATTGAAGCAATTTAAAGTCTTAGCCAAAATTCGAGCCGTAGTTGTTTTACCAACTCCACGTGAGCCACAAAACAAAAATGCTTGTGCTAAATGGCTACTTTTTATAGCATTCTTAAGTGTTTCGGTAATAGTTCTTTGTCCAACAACCGTATCAAACGTTTGGGGCCTATATTTACGCGCAGAAACAACGAAATCACTCATATAAACAAATGTAAGAATTAAACAATTAAGCTTCTTTACTTATTTTATATTTCTACTCTTTTGTTGAAAAATTTCTACTAGATTCCCATTGGAAGGATTCCACAAATTAATGTTTTCCGGCATTGAAAATCTCGTTTCTTCGGTCAATTCCATTACTACATCGGCATTTTCATACAAAACAGTGCGTAATTCAATTTTGTCTTTAGCGATGAAAATCCAGTTGAATTGATTAACCGCAGCTGCATCGCGTGTCCAAGGTTTTAAATCATCCGCTGCTCGCAATGGAGCTCCCCAACAACCTTCACCCGCATAAACAATTCCCTTTTCATCATCTCGAATAAAACCTTCAGATGAACCCTCTTCTTTGGATGAGACAATTGGCCACGTTACCTTACATGTATGTGAGTCGTTTTCTAAACATAGTCTCAGATTTTTGTATTTTTCAAACAATGGAACAAAATTGCGGTATTGTGTTTCCATTTCTTTTTTATGTTTTACGTGTGAGCGAATGGGTCTATGGTATTGTGCGATTTGCCATATAAAATCCTCATGTTTTTTCAGGGTAGATGCTAAAAATATTTTTTGTACACCAATTTTTAAAATTTCGGAATTTAGCGAAACAAGGTTTAACAGATTACCACCAAACTCAGTTGAATAAAATACACCTATTGAAGGGACGTCAAACAACTTAACTAAAATTGAATTACTGTGCTCATGATTTCCTCTTGTGACAACTAAGGGGGTGATTCGACCATCTGAAGCAATGCTAAATTCCCAATCTGTAAACCATTCAACCCATTGATGCGGCAAGTCTAAACCAGTAAAATCGCCATTAAACAATACGGCGTGAGCTTTTAATTTGGAAACAAGTACATTGGCTTTCCTTCGTATGGCTGATCGATCGCGTGAATCACCACCAGCAATAAATGAAATTCTATCTTCAGGAGAATCACTGCAGGTAGAAAAATAGTAGAGTCTACTTATCCCTTCATTGTCTACAATGTTAAAGGAATATTTTGTGTTTGGTTTTAGCTTCGTCAATCGAATGATGTGAGTTTTAAATCCTCTTGCATTATTAGTGCTAGAAACTTTGTTTACAAGCATCATTTTATTGGTAGACTCTGTTTTAGGCTCACCTTCAGTGTATATAAATCGTTGAAAATCTCCACTAGCCTGATGCCAAATTACGGTTGCCTCTTCGCTAGCAATTCTATTAAAAACTACTCGAACAAATTTTTCTTTTCCAAAAGAAAAATGGGCTGAAAAAAGTAAAATAAATACAACAATAATTTTCATACAACGGTTTAATTGACTTACACAAAAATAATAAAACAAATGGCTATACTGTTTAATGACCTAAAACAATTTGTATCTTTGAGTATGGCAAAACAACGTACAACTCATTTTTGTAAGAATTGTGGATTTGAATCTGTTAAATGGATTGGGAGGTGTCCGTCTTGTGCAGAATGGAATACGTTTATCGAAGAAATTATTGACACCAATAAGAAATCGGATGTTGTTGCTTTTTCCAATTTTTCCAAAAACGCTCCTGCTAAACGCATTCAGGAAATATTATTTGAGCGTGATCAAAAACTTCAGATTGATGATAGCGAATTAAATAGGGTACTTGGAGGTGGCTTAGTGTTGGGTTCCTTGGTTTTGGTGGGCGGTGAGCCTGGTATCGGAAAATCCACGTTATTATTGCAGTTAGCGGTAAAACAAACGGGTTATAAAGTGCTTTATGTTTCTGGGGAAGAAAGCGAAAGTCAAATTAAAATGCGATCAGAACGCATTGGCGTTGTAAATGAAAATTGTTTTTTATTAAATGAAACAAATGTTCAGTCTATTATTTCTCAAGCTCAAGCTCTTTCCCCCGATTACGTTATCGTAGATTCAATTCAAACCTTGTTTTCATCTAATATCGACAGTGTTACCGGTACCGTTTCTCAAATTCGGGAATGTACGGCATTGCTACTTCGTTTTGCGAAAGAATCGGGTACACCGGTTTTTTTAATAGGGCATGTCACGAAAGATGGAACTATTGCTGGACCAAAACTATTGGAGCACATGGTGGATACGGTAATCCAATTTGAAGGAGATCAAAACCACATGTACCGAATTTTGCGTTCGTTGAAAAACAGGTTTGGAAACACGAATGAAATTGGGATTTACGAAATGACGCAAGAAGGGTTAATGCCAATTTTGAATCCATCAGAAGTGTTAGTTTCAGATTCCGACGAATCATTAAGTGGCGTAGCAATTGGTTGTATGATGGATGGAAATCGACCGATTTTAATTGAGGTACAAGCACTTGTGAGTACTGCGGCATATGGCACACCACAACGAACAGCCAATGGTTTTGATACCAAACGATTAAATATGATATTGGCTGTACTTGAAAAACGATGTGGGTTTCGATTGGCAAGTAAAGACGTTTTTCTAAATATAGCTGGCGGAATAAGGGTGGATGACCCTGCCTTAGATTTAGCAGTTGTTGCAGCTATTTTAAGTTCAAATATTGACGTTGCCATAGAACACAAAACGGTTTTGTGCGGCGAGGTTGCCTTAACAGGTGAAATACGAAGTATAACTAAATTAGACCAGCGAATTACTGAAGCGATAAAGCTAGGATACAAGCAAATACTAACCCCGATATCGAAAAAAAATGGCGATTTCAACTCAAATGAAATTCGACATATTCCAATACCAACGATCTTAAATCTTGCTAAAAGTTTGTTTAAATAAGGAAAAAATGCGGTAATAAGCTTGATTATGTTAACTTTGCAAATCAAACTATTTCGATTGTAACTCTATGTGGGTATTTATTGCTAACTACATTCTTCGAAATCGATTTTTTATAATCGGGATAATTACCTTGTTGACTGTTTTTTTTGGTTACCATGCTTTCACAAGTATTGAACTAGAAAATAAATACGGAATCGCCTTACCAAAAGATAGTGCAACAAATCAAAATTACGAGGCCTTCAAAAAAAGATTTGGCGAAGATGGTAATACCATGGTTATTGCCATTCAGACCGATTCTTTGTTTACAAAAACCAATTTCAAGAAGTGGAAAGAGCTAGGTGATTCAATTCTAGGAATGGATGGTGTTGAAGGCAGAGAGTCAGAAGCTACCTTATATTGCTTGTTAAATGATACATTGAATGAGAAATTCAAACTGGATAAGATTTACGATGAAAACAAGTCCATTGACTCCATAAAAAAACAAATAAGAAGCAACCCAGCATTTAATAATTTACTATTCAATAGAAGCTCTAATGTTTCCTTAATGATGGTTCGCATTAACGATGAGGTTTTAAAAGACAAAACAAAATGGGAACTTGTATACAGGATTGAAAATTTAGCTCGCTCCTATGAAAAGTATCTTGGAAAAATACATATTGCTGGCTTGCCTTATTTAAGAATCGTTATTGCTTCGAGGATTCAAGGAGAGATGTTCTTATTTATTGGAATATCAATGTTTGTTACTTCCTTATTGCTGTATTTGTTTTTTAGATCTTTTCGAGTGGTTGCCATTTCGATAACGGTTGTAGCAATTGCTGTTATTTGGGCAATGGGCGTAATCGGATTTTTGGAATACAGATTATCTCCTTTAATGGCACTGATTCCACCATTAATGATTGTAATTGGTGTTCCAAATTGTGTATTCCTACTAACTAAGTTCCACCAAGAAGTAAAAGAACACGGGAATAAAATCAAAGCATTATCGCGGGTGATTCAAAAAATAGGTACAGCTACCTTTATGACCAATTTCACGACCGCTTTAGGTTTTGGAACATTCATTTTTACAAATTCAGAAAAATTAATGGAGTTCGGTATTGCCGCATCTATCAATATCTTGATGGTTTTTGTACTTTCTTTAACAATACTTCCGATTATTAGCTCTTTTACCCCTCAGCCGAAAGAAAGGCATTTAAAACACCTTGATAGAAAATTTGCTCGTGGTATTATTAATTCAGTGCTTTATGTTACTCAATATAAGCGAAATTGGGTATATGCAGTAAGTATCGTTTTTGTAATCATTGGTTTTTTTGGAATATCGAAAATAAAAACGACTGGAAATTTAACGAGTGATTTGCCATCCAAAGACCCATTGAAATTAGATATGATGTTTTTGGAGAAGAATTTTGGAGGCTCTATACCTTTTGAAATAATGATAAATTATAAAACGAAAGGTAGATTATTCAGTGCAACAAATAATACGACACTTGAAAAAGTTGACTCTGTTCAGCAATTAATCAATAAAGACAGTTTGTTTTCTAAATCAATATCAGTGGTTGATTTAGTGAAATTCATCAATATGTCCTATTACGGTAATGATACCAATAGTTTCACCTTATTTAGCAACAATGAAAAAGGGCGGATAAAAAAATACATTGATCAATTTAATTTGAATAATCCTTCCAATCAAGGAATGTCTATGAAGGAATTGGTAGATACCGCATCTACAATCTTACGAATTCGTTGTCAAATCAAGGATTTAGGTTCTTATGAGGTGTTAGGTTACCGTGATCTCTGGGCAACAAAAATTGATGCTGTAATGAATCCGGAGAAAAACACTTGGGAAAAATACTATAAACAGATCGTTTCAGGTAAAAAGAATTACGTGGATTCAATTATGTTGAATTATAATGAAATTAGAAATTCATATGTATCATTAATTTCGAAAGGAAATCCAGATCTTGAAACACAACTAGACACCAATGATCTCCTACTGAAATCGTATTTTGCCAAGCCCGATTTTAATTCAAAATTGAGAAATGTCATAGATAAACAATATTATGACATAACCTTTACGGGGACATCGGTTGTTGCTGCTGATGGAACAAGGTATTTAGTGAATAATTTATTTTCAAGTCTTGTGTTTGCCATTATTTCTATTGCAGTATTAATGGCTTTATTATTTAGGTCATGGAGAATGGTTGTTATCTCAATGATACCAAATTTAATACCGCTTGTTATTACGGGTGGTATAATGGGTTATTTTGGTGTTCCATTAAAACCATCTACTTTATTAGTGTTTAGTATTGCTTTCGGAATTTCTGTGGATGACACCATTCACTATTTAGCAAAATACAGGCAGGAATTAAAAACACAAAAATGGAATTTAAAGGAATGTGTTCTCATTGCAATTAAAGAATCTGGGCTAGGAATGTTCTACACTTCTATTGTTTTATATTGTGGGTTTTCCGTCTTTTTATTCTCTCAATT
>CAIUSK010000283.1 GCA_903901805.1 uncultured Flavobacteriales bacterium | reverse complement strand
CTGGAAATATTACCTTTGATGATTTTGTAAACCTTGAATTATTAGAGAATCTTAATCAGGGTATATACTATGTCGAGATTGTTTCGGGGTCTAAAGATCGTCAGGTTACTCGATTAATTAAAGGGTTGAATTAATTGTGAATGTTATCATTTTATTTAAATCGACTTTCTATAGGTTCATCAGAGATTCAAACGATAGACTTAACCACTGAATTCAAGAATCATGAAAAAAAATTAATTGTTGTTGTTAACCAATTAAATAAAGTTGAAAATTTACAATTAACTATTGAAAATCTCGCCACACTAACTAAGGAAGATCAACATGTTATTCTTCAATTTGAAACATTAAAAGGTAGGTCAAGAAGAATTCAAAAATTATACCCAAAAACCATTGCAAAGTCATTATTTATAATCGACTTTATTTTTCATAGAGTTTTTTCAAGGTTGTTCATAGTTAAAAATATTTACAGCTATATTTCGAAAGGAAAAATTAAAATTCTTTCTAAAGCAGAAGCGCTTGGTAGAATGGTTTTTTCAGGTTATCAAATTGAATCTGTAGAAAATTTTGACGGGCTTTGTACAGTTTTGTTAAAAAAGTCGGAACAAAAATTAATAAATAAAAAACCTAGTTTTGGTCCAGTTTTTAAGATGAATCGAATCGGAAAAAATGGAAAAATGATTGGAGTTTATAAAATTCGGACAATGCATCCTTATTCGGAATATCTGCAAGACTTTTTAATAAAACTAAATGGTTATGGAGATCAAGGGAAACCAAAAAACGATTTTCGCGTAACTACATGGGGACGAATACTAAGAAAGTATTGGATTGATGAGATACCTCAATTGATTAATGTAATGAAATTAGAAATGAAACTTGTAGGTTTAAGACCAGTTAGTGAGTATTACTTCAATGAACTTGATCAATTTCAAAAAGAAAGAAGATTAGAACAAAAGCCAGGATGCATACCTCCCTATATCGCATTTAACATGGGTTCATCTAAAGATCAAGTTTTAAAAGCTGAAGAAATGTATTTGAATATGAAAAAAAGTAAACCATTCACTGCGGATACACGCGTGTTTTTTATGGCAATTAAAAATATATTTTTTTCTAAAAAACGAGGTTCGTGAAATATCTAATCATTCCAATACTTATTTCATTAACTTCATGCGTAAAGCATAAGGATATGATAATGCTTTCAGGAGGATTAACACAAAATAAGATTAATTTAAATTCTTCATTTGATCCTAGATTTGAAAAAAACGATTTATTAGAAATTTTGCTGGTTTCAGATAATAAAGAGGCAACAGAATTATTTCAAGGTAGGTTTCAGGATGGAAAATCAGTTACAACTTATTTATCCGGCGCAGCGGCTAAGGGAGGATTTTTAATTAATCAAAACGGAAAAATTGGCCTTCCATACATAGGAGAAGTCCAAGCAGAAGGAAAATTAAGATCTGAATTGGCATTGGAGATTACGAATAAACTGAAAGAATACATCAATAACCCCATCGTCCAAATAAATATCTTAAATTATAAAGTTACAGTGATGGGAGAAGTTAAACAACCAGGAACGTTTAATATCCCCAATGAAAAAGTTACATTGATCCAAGCGATTGCTAGTGCTGGTGATTTTTCAAATTACGGAAATAGAAGAGAAATCCATATAATCAGAGAAATTAATGGAGAAAGAAAAGAAATAATTGTTAATCTGAATGATAAGAGTATTTTCCAATCAGAGGTTTATTTTTTAAAACAAAATGATATAATCTATGTGCCAGCATTAAAGAGTAAGACACTAATGTCAAATAATCAGCTTGTCCTTCCGTTTGTTTCATTTACTTCACTATTACTAACTGCACTTAATTTGATTCTCAAATAATGAGCTCAAACCAACAAGACAATGCTGATATTGGCCAAATCTTAAAAGCCAATTATAGAGAGATTATTTTCAAGTATTTATCGTTTTGGAAGCTCTTTGTATTTTTCATAGCATTATCTTTTATCGTTGCATTCCTATATTTAAGGTATTCAATTCCGCTTTATGAGGGTAACATTACGGTATTGATAAAAAATATACAAAAAGGCGGAACAGGAATCTCAGAAACATCTGCCTTTAACGACCTTTCAATATTGAATGAATTCAACGCTATTGAAAACGAAAAAGCAATTTTTAGTTCTAGGGATTTAATGCGAAAAGTGGTGTTGAACCTCGGACTTCAGAATGAATATTATTCTTTAGGAAGTGTAACAGGATTTATGAAAAGAGAGTTGTACAAGGAATCTCAGTTAAAAATAGAAATGTTAGGAGAAGATTCTCTGAAATATTTGCACTCAGATAATTTAATTTTAAATGTTCTTAATAAAAAACAATTTCAAGTTGAAGATAATGAAGGGAATGTTAAATATAGGTCTGATTTCGGAAAGGTAGTTAAAGCTAACAAGCAGATAAGTTACCGGTTTTCTGTAAATAAACTGGATGCAACTAGCTTAATAGGGCGTAAATTCGAAATAAATATTCTTCCTGTTGAATCTGCGATTAGCAAATATTTAGGAAGACTAAAGGTCGAACAAATTGGAAATTCTTCGGCAATTCTAAAAATTTCGTTACAATATCAATCGAAAGAGAAAGCAATTGATATTTTAAATTTATTATTTAGTAATTACAATCAAGACGCAGTTGAAGATAAAAATTATGTAGCTAAAAACACATCTGATTTTATTACTGATAGGGTTCAACTAATCTCTGAAGAATTAGGTGATGTTGAAAAACAATCTCAGAAATATAAAGAGAATAATAAATTCGTTCAACTTGAGGATGAAACAAAATCGGATATAGCATCATCTTCGTCTATTAGAAACGAAATTATAGACGCAGAAACTCAACTACAGTTAAGTAAAATGATGTTAGATCATTTACGAGCGAATAATCAACCTGACGACTTGATACCTGTTAATTTAGGACTAAGTGATAACAGTATTGATCGAATTATCACAACACATAATGAACTTGTTTTAGATCGATATGAGGAATTAAAAACATCAACAAACAAGGCTCCCAAAGTAATAAATTTGTCAACTAAGATTTCTGAATTAAAAGAGAATATTCAAGAAAGTATCAGAAATATTATATCATCAAAAAATAGAATACTTAAAGAACTTAATTCTGAAGAGGTTAGGATTGAATCCGAGTTGTCAAAAATGCCCAAATTTGAAAAAGAGTTTAGATCGATAGAACGTCAGCAACAAATCAAGGAATCATTGTATTTGTATTTATTACAAAAAAGAGAGGAGGCACAAATAGCTCTTGCTGTTGGAAGTGGTAATGCAAAATTAGTTGATAAGGCATTTAGTAGTGGAGCAATTGTTTCTCCAAAAAAATCTTTAGTATATTCTGTCTCTTTAATTATCAGTATTATTATCACAATTATTATTATCTATTTGAATGATTTATTTCACGATAAAGTATATTCAAAATCAGATATTGAAAAATTTAATCTTCCTTATTTGGGAAATATTCCTCTGGGTGAAAAGAATAAAAATATCGTAATTTCTAAAGGAAGTAAAACAGCAATTTCCGAAAGTTTCAGAACCACTAGAACAAATGTTGACTTTATGCTTGGAAATCTAGTTGCTGATAGAGGTAAATTTATTTTTATAACGTCTACTGTTGCAAAAGAAGGAAAGTCATTCACCTCTGTTAATTTTGCACTATCCTTGGCTTTAACAGGCAAAAAGGTTTTGCTTTTAGGAATGGATTTGAGAGCGCCTAAATTGGAACAGTATATCGATAAGGAAAAATCAAAAGGCATAACAAATTTCATAATTAATATCGATTCAACAGTTGACGATTTTATTTACCAAACAGAACTTAATGAAAATTTGTATTTATTCCCTTCGGGTGATATTCCTCCAAATCCATCTGAGTTATTGTTGAGTGATCGCGTTAAAGAACTATTCGAAATTGTTAGTAAAGAATATGAATATATTATCGTAGATACAGCGCCTGTTGGAATTGTAACAGATACCTTGCTCATTTCTCATTATGCTGATGTAAATATTTATGTTGTACGTGCTAATCAACTTCCTCGAAAAATGTTGAATATTGCCTCAGATCTTTATCAAGACAAAAGGCTACCCAACCTAGGTATTTTATTAAATGGAACTTTTGGTTCTAAAGGTTATGGCTATGGCTACGGTTATAATTATGGATACGGTTATGGCTATGGTTATTATCAAGATGATATAAAAGAACCTTGGTGGAAATTTAAATGGCTATTTAATAAAAGATAATTGACTAGTCCTAAATATATGAAATAGATTACTAAATACTCAATTAACTAATTATATCCCAGTAGGCATGTTCTTACTGGGATATTTGTTTTTGTAGGTTATTGATTTATTTTTATAGATATAATACTCCGTTTTTCCATTACAAAACAATTTACTCATTGCTTTTAAGGGCTAGACAAATCCAT
>CAIUSK010000282.1 GCA_903901805.1 uncultured Flavobacteriales bacterium | reverse complement strand
GTTACCATTCCATCAATTCCGAAACCATTTCAGATCGTTTGGTTGAACCCTTTGGATTCACCGATAACTACCACACCGTTATGGCCTTTGAGGTTACCTCAGCCAAGAACAAAACCTATCACCTGGATAGAATCACCGCTGTTGAATTCAACAACCGAGGGTTTATGTTTGAAGAAAAACACGAACAACAAATTCCAGATGCGTTTGGATTCAGTTTCCAAGGCGAACAACACGAAGTAGAATTAGACCTTTCCCTCAAAGCATATTTGCTCCTCAAAGACGAATATCCTTTGACTATACCGTACATGAAATTCAACCCTAAAAAAGACCAGTATGAACTAAAAATTCAGGTAAACGATTTGAAGCCTATTCAGCGGTTTATGAGGGGGGTTGAATCCAAATAGGAAAAGATAATTCGATAATTTTTAGCAACTTTACAAGCGACGATTGGAGAATAATTAAATGAACAGCGAACAAATTCAAAAATACTTATTTCAATTTTCAAAATTGAAGCGATCAGCTACAAACGGCGGTGCTCCTCACAAACCCATTTTATTGTTATCTATTTTATCTTTGGTGCGGAAAGGTGAAATTGTAAATAACCGAATTGAAATAAACCCAAGTTTGGTTTTAGAATTTAAATCTATTTGGTCTGTTTTGGTCGTAACTCAGCATACAGCAAATTTTTCCCTTCCCTTTTTTCATATGAGAAGTGAACCTTTTTGGAGGTTGGTTACAAAGGCAGGAATGATTATTCCAGTAACAAGTTCCAATAGTATAAAGAGCTTAGGCACTTTAAAAGATTCGATTGCATTCGCTGAAATAGATAAGGACCTCTTTGACTTAATTTCAGATTCTGTTAGCAATTCAATTTTGGAAGAAAAACTATTGGAATTGTATTTTCCAGAAACGAAATCAAATTACCGATTAAACGATTATAGTTTTATTGATCATTTAGAATCTCAAATTCTGCATGATGATCGAGAAAGTTATGTTGAACGGATTTCTGAATTAAGAGAATCTTTAAGTAATGATGAATTTGAAGAGGAAATATTTGTGAGGAGTGGTGTTTTTAAGAGAGAAATCCCAAAAATCTATGATTATCAATGTGCCATTTCTGGAATGCGTGTAGAATCGACAACAAATGCTCAACTAGTAGATGCTTGTCATATAATTCCTTTTGCTATATCAAAGGACGATACGATTACAAATGGCATTTCCCTATCGCCGAATTTGCATAGGGCTTTTGATAGAGGATTAATTACTATAAATGCCGATTATGTGGTAAGGATTTCACCAGCAATAAAAGAAAATGAATCACCCTATTCACTGAACCAATTTGAAGGGAAACAGATTAATTTACCGCGAGAAACAAAGTTTTATCCTTCCATTGAAAATTTGAATTGGCATAGAAAAGAGTGTTTTGTTCTATAATTAAAAATATGAAAGAAGTCCACGTAACAGCAGCTGTAATAATTCAAGATAACAAAATACTTTGTGTTCAGAGAAATGAAAACAAGTATGACTACATCTCGAGAAAATGGGAATTTCCGGGAGGAAAAGTGGAAGAAAATGAACAATTAGAAGACACTATCAAAAGGGAAATTCAAGAAGAGTTGAATTTAACCATCGAAGTGAAATCTTTTTTAATACAAGTGAATCATCAATACCCTGACTTTAAATTGAAAATGGACACCTTCATTTGTGAGATTACAGATGGAATTTTAAAATTGAATGAACACATCGATCATAAATGGCTAGCCGTTAACGAACTATCTGATTTAGATTGGGCAGCGGCGGATCTTCCTATTGTTGAAAAATTACGATTGAATTAAAACATGGAAGCGTTAAAACTTGCTATTCAAAATGCCGTAACTACTGGATTCGTTGATGACCAATTTGATTCCTTTTTAGATTATAGACCAAGTATTCTTACGAATGAACCTGTAATCAATGAAAAGGTGCTTTCCACCATATTAGATGAACTTAGAACTTGTGAATCATTTTTCTTATCTGTTGCATTCATAACATCTGGTGGAGTAGCCTCATTATTTGGAACATTGTTGGATTTAGGAAGTAAAGGAATTAAAGGCAAAATTTTGGTTTCGGAATATTTGAATTTTACTGAACCGGAAGCATTAAGAAAAATCCTTCAGCTAACTAATGTAGAACTTAAAATTGCTAGAAACAGTGATTTTCATTCAAAGGGGTTCATGTTTACACATAAATCCTACTACACAATAATTATTGGAAGCAGTAATATTACACATGGTGCGTTAACGAAAAACAAAGAATGGAATTTAAAAGTTACTGCACATAAAGACAGTGAATTATTCAAAAATACGATTAGAGAGTTTGAAAATGTATTTGTTAATTCACAGAAAGTTACACCAGAGTATTTAGAAAAATATGCATTTGTTTATCATTCTGAAAAAAAATTAAGACAAGGACTAAGAAAAGCACTACTTGAAGTTGATGATAAAATTATTCAGCCCAATGAAATGCAACAAAGGGCAATTGAAAATCTACGTAATCTAAGGGATTTAGGTAAAAACAAAGCACTTTTGGTTTCTGCAACGGGTACAGGAAAAACGTATTTGTCTGCTTTTGATGTGGCTCAGGTTAATCCTAAGCGGATGTTGTTTTTGGTACACAGACGAAATATTGCACAAAAAGCATTGGAGAGTTATCAAAGAATTTTAACCAATAAAAAGGAGTTTGGACTTTATTCAGGCTCTACAAAAACTGCAAATGCAGATTATCTTTTTTCAACTGTTCAAACATTTAGTAGAGAGGAGCATTTGGCTAAGTTCCCTCCGAATTATTTTGATTACATCGTAATTGATGAAACTCATCGAGCAAGTGCTTCCAGTTATCAAAAAATAATGAATCATTTCAAACCCGCCTTTTTGCTTGGAATGACTGCAACTCCTGAGAGAACCGATGGGTTGGATGTATTTGCACTTTTCGATTACAATATAGCTTCGGAAATAAGACTGCACGATGCATTAGCAAATGACATGTTAGTGCCTTTTCACTATTATGGAATAGCAGACATAGAAGTGAATGGTAAATTACTGGATGAAACCGCTACCATAAATGAATTAAATAGACTTGACAGAGTAAATCACATAATTGAAAATATTAATCTTTTCGGTACGGATGACGGAATAAGCAGAGGTTTAGTATTTTGTTCTCGACAAGAAGAATGTATTTTTCTAGCAAATGAATTTAACAACAAAGGACTTCGATCAATTGCATTAACCGGAAACTCTTCTGAGGAGGAACGTTCAAGAGCTATCGATTTACTTGAAACTGACGATTTAGAAATAAAACTAGATTACATTTTTACCGTTGATATTTTCAATGAAGGTATCGATATTCCAAGAGTGAATCAAATCGTGATGCTTAGACCAACGCAATCAGCTATTATTTTCGTTCAGCAATTAGGTCGAGGGTTAAGAAAAAGAGAAGGTAAATCGTATGTTACTGTTATTGATTTTATTGGTAATTATCAAAATAATTTCCTCGTCCCCATAGCCTTATTTGGAGACAAAACCTATGTTAAGGATAATCTCCGAAAACTGGTCCATCGCCCTGAAAAATCAATTATTGGAGCGTCTACTATTTATTTCGATCGAATCGTAAAAGAGAAAATTTTCCATTCTATCGATACCGGAAAACTTCAAGAAAAAAGAAGATTGGTTGAGGATTACAAAATTTTGAAAGGTAAAATAGGAAGAGTTCCTTCCATGTTGGATTTTTTAGAACATGGTGAAAGGGACCCTTATCAATACATAACCCATTACAACTCTTACTATTCATTTTTACTTGGGATGAAGC
>CAIUSK010000281.1 GCA_903901805.1 uncultured Flavobacteriales bacterium | reverse complement strand
CCAGACAAAGAAAATTGCTAAAAGACCTGTTGTTTTTATTGGAAAAGAATACTGGTCTGGTTTATTATTATGGGTTGAAGAAGTAATGTTGAATACAGAGCAAAATATTGCTCCAGATGACATGAAGATGTTTTATATCGCTGATACTGCTGAAGAGGCGGTTAAGTATATTGAAGATTTTTATAAAACACATATGCTTTCACCAAATTTCTAAAATCAACATTCAAGTTTCACTGTTTTAATCTTTTCATTACTTTTGTTCACTATGGGGAAATCATCATTTTTAATTTCATTTTGGAACTTTATGAAATCGCGTAGATTTCTGAAGCACTTGGGATTAGTAATTTTATTCTATTTAGTAGTTGTTTTTGGAACAATGTTTATCTTGGATTGGTCAACAAATCATGGTGAGAAAATTGAAGTTCCCAATATCGTTGGAAAGAATTCCAATGATGCTAAAACAATTCTCGAAGAAAGTGGCTTGAAATATCAAATCATTGATTCCATCTATGATCCTAAAAAACCAAACGGAACTATTTTGGAGCAAACACCAGGGCCAACAAAAATGACAACTGTTTTTGTGAAGCCAGGTAGGATTATTGGTCTAAGAGTTTCTAAAAAACAAAAATTAGTAGAAGTACCTAATTTGATTAATAAATCTCAACGATTTGCAGCGAGTATCCTTCAGAATCGAGGACTGAAATACATTATTCGATACAGACCTGTTGCCGAAGATGCTAGTGGAACTGTTGTGGATCAATTGTTTAAAGGAAAAAAAGTTGTTTTTGGGACATTATTACCGGTTGGTTCGACGATTACAATTTATGTTGGGGAATATGTGGAAGAAGATGCAGAGAAAATCCCGGATTTATACGGAATGTCAGTTTCTGAAGCTATTTCGGTCTTAGAAGGAATAGGATTCAGGTACGAATATGGGTGTACTGATTGTAAAACTAAGGCTGATACAATGGCGGCAATTGTTATTACTCAAAGTCCTGAATATTCGCGCGGAAAGGAAATGTCAAAATCTAAGGCCATTACGTTTACGGGCTCTATGAGTCCTGAAGTTGATGAAGAAAAACTAAATCGTTCAAAATCTAATCAAGAATTCCTAAATAAGGAACGCGAGGAATTAGAAAAGAAATCTAAAAAAGATCCAGCAAAGAATGAAGATTAGTTTTTTGAATGGTATAATTTTTCGATTGAAATTGCGTTTTGAACAAATGAAGTTAATCAATTCAGCAATCCTAGCACTTTTTTTTATTTTAGTGTATTTTAATGGTGTTTCTCAAGGACTAGAAATGGGTCCAATGACGAAAAACACTCAATTAGATCATCAATTCTACTCGTTAAAAACGAATGAAACAACTTTTGATAGTTCGTTTGTATTTATTTCTGATACCCTTCAACTGCCTTTTTTTGATGATTTTTCTACCAATAAATTCCAAACTTATCAAGGGGATATTAATGCTGCTGGGATAACTACGGAACTTTATTTTCGATTAACGGATCCTATTTCTAATTTGCCCTTACCTGACAATGAAGTTTTTACGAATCAGGTAACATTTAAGCGAGTCTATGATTTCGTATCTAATACATACGAAGATTCCCTTTTTTTGCCAACCCAAGTTCGTGTGTCTGATTTATCCATATTCCCAGTTCAAAATGAGTTAATCAATTTATACCCTCCTTTCTATCTTTTTGACTCAATTGGTGGTCCTTCGAACTTAATTGACACAGTTTGGGTGGTTAATCCCCCTTATTTTCAAGACTCTGCTCGAATCTTTTTTCAACCAATTTCCGACCCTTCAAAACATTGGTTAGATACATACGCATATCATAATTATAGACTTGCATTAGATCCTCGATCGCTCGGTGTTGTTACTTTTGATGGATTAGATGAGAACGGATTCCCTTATGAAATAGGATCCACAGCAACTAATTTTGCTGATCAATTAACTTCCAAACCCTTGGATTTAAGTTCCAATTCGGCTGCTGATTCTATATATTTTTCTTTTTTATATCAGCCGGAAGGATTGGGGGATATCCCTGAATCAGGAGATTCTTTGATTGTAGAATTTTATCAACCATTACAAAGTAATTGGAAACAAGTTTGGTCTGTTGCCGGAGATACTGTACACCCATTTCGTGCTGCTCATATTTGCTTATACGACACAAGTTATTTTAGAAATGGATTCCAATTTAGATTCCGTAATTATGGGTCATTAGCGGGTAGTTTGGATCATTTCCATATTGATTATGTTCATTTAAGAAGCTTGTCGGCATTGGATGACACTCTTTTTAAAGATTTTGCTTTCGTTTACCCATTGAATTCTATGTTAAAGACTTTTACAGCTGTTCCGTGGGATCATTATAAGGCAAGTTCGGATAATAAAATGGCAGATTCGTTAGTAATAAAATTACATAACGGTAGCCCCAATCCTGAGAATTATCAAAATGGGGATATTTCTATTTTATACAACTCTATTCAAGAAGGAGCTTTTGTCTTACCCGGATTTATTCTAGCAGAATCGAATATCAATTATCAACCCCGAACAACGCATTTGTCCTTAAACGATTGTTCTTCGGGTTATGAATTCGATAGGTCAAAAACAGGTAATCAACAAAGTTTTGAAGTTAAAGCAAGTGCGTCTGCACAGTTTCCAAATTTAACCATCAACGATTCAACGGTTTTTTATCAAAACTTTTATAACTATTACAGTTATGATGATGGTTCTGCTGAAGCCGCTTTTGGTCCAACGGGTTCGCAAGCTCGATTGGCCATTGAATATAATACCTATCAACCGGATTCACTTATTGGAGTTAATATTCATTTCGTCCCGTCAGTTAATGATGCGTCCGATAAACTTTTCTTGATTACCGTTTGGGCGGATAACGGCGGCGTACCCGGAAATGTATTATATGA
Organism: uncultured Flavobacteriales bacterium; assembly: GCA_903901805.1. Lineage (GTDB taxonomy): Bacteria > Bacteroidota > Bacteroidia > Flavobacteriales_D > Crocinitomicaceae > UBA952. The sequence goes on along the minus strand of CAIUSK010000281.1, from coordinate 5,796 downwards.
GGATGATGTTTTTTTTCCTAGAAATCCGACTTATGGAAATGCAGTAAATCTATTTCATACCTATTATTTTGTGGATACTGCAAAAATCGCTGTAGGTAACAAGTTCCACATTGGGTGGAGACAACTAGATCCGGATAGATTAAATGCAGGTCTTGATAGGAACATTGATCAATCCAATAAAATTAGGTATAGTGTTGATGGTGGTTTCACCTGGCTTTTATCCCCCTTTCCTGGATCAGCAATGATTCGACCTGTTTTTTCAACCGCTTTGGACCCAATACTAGGCATAAATGAAATTCAGAAAACGGAAGAGGTGCTTATTTACCCCAATCCTACCAACGGAACATTGAATTTTAAGTTGAATGGAACAGCGTATTATGGTGAGTTTCAGTTAATGAATGCTGTGGGTCAAATTCTTCAATCAGGATTAAGTAGTTCAGTTGATTTGATCGATTACTTATCGGGTATATATTACCTAACTTTACCACAAGTTTCAACAAAAGTTTATAAAATCAGTAAGCAATGATCAATGAAGAATTTCCTTTAGAGCAGGATCAAGAGGAAGAGTTATTCGAACACTATAAATTCATTGTTGATAAAGGCCAAGAGATGGTTCGAATAGATAAATATCTCTTGGATCGCATGCCAAATACTTCCAGAAGTAAAATTCAGTCGGCAGCAAAAAACGGAAATATTGTTGTTAATGGCGGAAAAGTTAAACAAAATTACAAGGCAAAACCATCGGATGAAATATCAATAGTTTTACCGTATCCAGTTAGGGAGCTAGAACTGATTGCAGAAAATATTCCGCTGGATATAGTTTATGAAGATGATAATTTAATCGTTGTAAACAAACCTGCAAATATGGTTGTACACCCAGGTTATGGTAATTATCGAGGCACATTAGTAAATGCGTTGATCTATCATATTGATCAGTTGCCCATTGCTTCCAGTATTGCTAAAATGCGTCCGGGATTAGTCCATCGAATTGATAAACATACTACAGGAACTTTGGTTATTGCAAAAAATGATGATGCGTTGGCGAATCTTGCTAAGCAGTTTTATGATCGATCTACGGACAGAAAATATATTGCCCTTGTTTGGGGAGATGTTACTGAAGATGGAACAATAAATGTAAACGTCGGACGATCGCTTAAAAATAGAAAAGTGATGACTGTTTTTCAGGATGAGAGTGAAGGGAAACATGCCATTACGCATTATAAAGTACTTCAAAGATTTGGATATGTTACCTTGATTGAATGCAAATTAGAAACAGGAAGAACGCATCAAATCCGAATCCATATGAAATCAATTGGACATCCTTTGTTTAACGATATGGAATACGGAGGAAATTCGATTTTGAAGGGAACAACTAGCGCTTCATACAATAAATTCATAGAAAATTGTTTTGCCTTAATTCCAGGTCAAGCATTACACGCTAAAAGCTTAGGTTTTACTCATCCACAGACAAAAAAATGGATGGAATTTGAAGTAGACTTGCCTCTTGGCTTTCAGACTGTTATTAACAAGTGGAATACATACACGGAAGCGAGGTGAATAAAAGTTTGAATATTCAAATTTTTTTATATTTTTGTGTACTAAAACTAATTTCTAAAATAATCAGGACATTTTTATGAAAAGAATTATCTTGCTCCTTATTGTCGCTACAGTTGTTTTAACTTCAAATGCTATAGCACAGCCTAAATACGTGAAAGATGCTTATAAGTCTTTCAATACCGAAAAATATTTTGAGTCGTCAACTAAATGTACTGATGCTTTTGCTAAGCTTGGTGTGAAAGGGGATATCAAAACGAAAGGGGATATGGCTTATAAAGCTGCTGAAAGTTTCAGATTAACTGAACGTATTGCAGATGCTAATGCATGGTATGAAAAAGCGATAGAATTAAAATATTTTGATATAGTTCCAGAGATTTTGTTTTACAACGGTGAAATGCTTCGCATGTTGAATGAAAATGATAAGGCAATTAAAAGCTATAAACAATATCAAAAAATAAATCCTACAGATTTACGTACAACAACAGCTATTGAAATTTGTGAGCAGAATGAGAAATTCAAATTAGTTAAAACAAAGCATATTGTATCGCATGAGCCAGGATTAAGTAGAAAAGAAATGGACATGGCTCCTATGTTTGCTGATGCAGCAAGATCATTGGTTATTTTTGGTTCCTCTCGGAAAGGAAGTGTTGGAGACAAACCAGACCCAAGAACTGGAGAATCTTATATGGATTTATGGATGTCAGCAAAAGACAAAAAAGGCAACTGGCAAGAACCGGTATTGTTAGATAAAGCATTGAAAATAAATACAGGCGATAATGAAGGGACCATTTGTTTTGATGGTCAATTTAAATCAGCGTTTATTACAAGATGTCCAAATGTTAAAAAACAAAATCTAGGATGTCAAATTATGGTTGCTGAAATGTCAGGCTTGAAATATGATAAAGCTGGCGGTAAGTGGAAGCAAATTGATACCTTACCAATTAAACAAAGCTACAAGTTAAATGATTCAGTTTCTTTGGGTCACCCATGCGTTACCAAAGATGAAAAATTATTGATTTTTGCTTCTGATGCGCAGGAGATCGGTGGTATTAAAAGTTATGGCGGTAGAGATTTATGGTCTGTTGTGCTAAGTGTAGATAAAAAAACAAAAAAATTCATAGTTGATGGCGTTAAAAATTTAGGACCAAAAATTAACACCCCGGCAAATGAGTTATTTCCTACTTTAGGTTCAAACGGTGAATTGTTTTTCGCATCTGATGGTCATCCTGGATTTGGTGGACTAGATATTTTTGTTGTTTCGCCAGATGATGTTGCCAATTCATGGACAGGAGTACCTGAGAATGTTGGGTCGCCAATAAATGGTTTAAGTAATGATTATGCTATTTATGATATGAACCGTACAACTGGTTATTTCACGTCAGAACGTAAAGGTCCAAATGGTGAATACTCTCCTGATATCTATAGCTACAAAATGCCGGAAATCATGTACGATTTGAATGTGATTGTTTATGAGCGTGGAACAAAAACTAGAATCGAAGATGCATCTGTTGTTTTAACGGAAGTAGATGGTGAATTTAATGACACTAAAAACACGAATGCAAAAGGGAAGACTGGTTGGGAGAAAACGGGTGATACGCGCATCATAGTTGGCAATAAGACATACAAAATTACAGCATCTAAAGATGGTTATGTAAATGATGTAAAAGGGACTAAAATTACAACAGTTGGTTTGACAAGTAGTAAAAGTTTCTTAGTAGAGATTTCATTGTTGCCGTTGAGAGATATCGTTTTAAATGAGGTTCAATACGTGCGAAGTCAGTGGACATTTATTAATGATGCTACTTGTAATTCCATTGATTCAATTGCTAAGGTTAAGGAGGAGTTAGATAACTTTCCAAATGTTGTGATTAAAATATTTTCTCATACAGATGCTCGTGATGCTGATGATCGTAATCAAACATTATCAGAAAATAGAGCAAGAGCTTATTATACTGCATTGGTTGATTTAGGTATTGACCCTAGAAGAATTATTCCAGAAGGTAGAGGTGAAAAAGAACCAAGAAAATGGAAAGATGAGCAAGGAAATGAAGTTGTTTTGAATGAAGAGTATATTAATCAATTTAAAACTACTGACCCAAAGAAATTTGAATACCTTCATCAGTTGAATCGAAGAACAACTGCAGAAGTGGTTAGACAAGACTTTAATCCAGCAACTGACCCAGAAACGATGGAGGAAGCTAAGAAAAAAAGGAATTATAAGAATTACCTGAAATATTAAAACCAAATCCCGCTAATTTTAGCGGGATTTTTTGTATATTCATAATACACTTTTTATATTATGAAAGAACAATTTCTCCAACTTATTTGGAAGCAAAAGTTATTTAACCATTCGAATCTAAAACTATCAAATGGTAAATCACTCCTCTTAAAGAACTATGGAACTTTTAATTCTCACGAGAGCGGCCCCGACTTTTTTAATGCTCGAATAGCAATTGATGGTTTATGGTGGTCTGGCAATATTGAAATTCATATAAAATCATCTGATTGGTATAAACATAATCATCAAGTAGACTCAGCCTATAATAATGTTATTCTGCACGTTGTCTGGGAGAATGATTTTCCTGTTGAGATAAATGGTTGGGAAATCCCAGTATTGATACTAAATGATCGGGTTGATCCCAAACTGTTACTGAATTTAACCCAGTTTCAGAAATCTGTTGCTAATTTTCCGTGCCAACAATTGATTGGATCAATCGAGCCAATTTATTTACGCCAAATGATGGATTCATCATTGTTTCTCCGATTAGAAAGAAAAACATCTTTCATTTCTGATATGGATGTAAAACAACTTGCCTACCTGCTTTTTGCTAAAGCCATTGGCGGAAAGGTAAATCAATTTTCCTTTGAATATCTAGCTCAAAATCTACCTTTTTCTTTTCTTGAACACTTGAGTTATCCCCAACGAAAACTTACTATTGCTTCCCACAATGGTTTGAATTTAAGTGGGGGACATCAAGATTCAGGGGTACAGGTAAAATTCAAGCGAAAAGGGATGAGGCCATCAAGTTTCCCTGAAAAAAGATTGAAGCAACTAGGGAATCTAATCCCATTAATTCCCGTGTTTTGTAACATGACAGAATTACCTCCTGAAGAACTAATATTCCATTTTCGGAAAGAAGTTCAAAAATTAGATAATTCAATATCTTATGATACCCAAAATCTATTGCTTATTAACGCAGTGGTGCCTTTTCTTTATATTCAAGGAAAACTAACAGCGTTCAATTATCTTCAGGAAAAAGCAATGGATATTTTACAATTACTTCCTCCCGAAAAAAATAATTGTGTTGCAAAAATGAGATCAATAGGTTTCAAAGTGAACAATTCTTTTGATTCTCAGGCAATATTGGAAATTTATAACGAATTTTGTTCCAATAAGAAGTGTATGCAATGCTCTGTTGGATTTAAAATTTTACAGCAATGATAGAAAGGAATATTCAGAAAATATTACTGTTTTTTGAGTTTAAATCATTTGGTGTTTGCAAGTGGTGGGCGAGAAAACTGGGTTTAGACTCCTCAAAAGTAAGGTTAGGATTTATTTACACCTCTTTTTTTACGTTAGGATCACCATTGATATTATATTTTGCTATGCATTGGATATTGGAGCATAGTCATTATTTTAAACTCGAACGAAAAAAGAAAAATACTATTTGGGAATTATAGACTTTACGCATATTTTTTAATTCATGAAAATATTAATAACTGGAAGTAACGGCTTGTTAGGGCAAAAAATTGTTAATCAATGCCTGAATAAAAATATTGAGTTTATTGCGACATCATTAGGTGAAAATCGAAACTCATCCTGCCCTCATTCTTCATATGCTGCTTTAGATATTAGAGATAAATCTCAAGTAGAACGATGTATACAAGAAGCTAAGCCTACGCATGTTATCCATACGGCAGCCATGACAAACGTAGATCAATGTGAATTGGATTCTGTTGGTTGTAATGAATTAAATGTGTTAGCCACCAGTTTTTTATGGGACTCGTGTAAAAAGAATAACATACATTTTCAATTGCTGTCAACCGATTTTATCTTTGATGGCAAAAAAGGGAATTATTCCGAAGTTGACTTACCAAGCCCCTTAAGTGTCTATGCCAAATCAAAAGTGGATGCTGAAAACCTATTATTAAAAGATGAAAATGAAAACTGGTCTATAGTTCGCACTATAATTGTTTATGGACAGGGTGAAAATCTTTCAAGAAACAACATTGTTTGCT
>CAIUSK010000280.1 GCA_903901805.1 uncultured Flavobacteriales bacterium | reverse complement strand
TGCCCACATGTTCAATCAATTTTGATGGGAGAGCCATTTCTGACTCAACAATTTGATTTACTACAACATAATCAATCGTTTGAGTCAAGTCATCCTGAAAAGCAGCTTGGGTAAAATCGGTTTCCATTTTGATATCCACTCGATAATGCCCTCCAATTTTAGTCTCCTCGGGTAAACAACCATGAAAAGCGTACACTTTTATTCCCGAAACAAAAATAAGCTGTTTCATTTTGCGGTTGAATCAATAAATTTCAATCCATCATTCATCCGATCAATAACTTCTTGTTTCCCTAAAAATGAGGCTATATCAAACATTCCTGGCCCCATCCCTACTCCAGTTACTAACAAACGAAAAGGCAATAAAACTGCACCAATCCCAACACCTCTTGACTCTAAAAATGCTTTAAACGCAATTTCGATTTCAGCGGCATTAAATTCCTGGATTTTTTCTATTTCTTGCAACCACCCATGCATAAATTCAGTGGTCTCAGGTTTCCATTTTTTAGATATAATTTCTGCATCATATCCTTGTGGTCGTTCTACTAAATAATTCCCTTCAGATAAAATATCAGAAACAAAAGTTGCCCTTTCTTTCATTAATCGGCATATTTCCACTAATCTTTCTTGAGGCAATTCTGTTGGCAACAAACGTTCTAATTCTTGAGCTAATTCAACATCCGGAGTAGACCTAAGGTATTGTTGTTGAAACCATTTTGTTTTATCTGGATCAAATTTAGCCCCCGCTTTAGAAACTCTATCCAAAGAAAATGCTTCTGCTAATTGTTCCAAACTAAAAATTTCTTGTGTCGTGCCCGGGTTCCAGCCTAAAAAAGCAAGCATATTGATAAAAGCTTCAGGGTGATAACCTTTTTCGCGATAACCAGAATATAATTCTCCTTCAGCTGTATGCCAATCTAATGGAAACACAGGAAATCCAAGTCGATCACCATCTCTTTTTGACAATTTTCCATTTCCATCTGGCCGTAAAAGAAGCGGTAAATGAGCAAATTCGGGACAATCCCAACCAAATGCTTCGTACAATAAATAATGTAATGGAGCAGAAGGAAGCCATTCTTCTCCGCGAATAACATGGCTGATTTTCATTAAATAATCATCTACGACATTCGCCAAATGATACGTTGGCATTCCATCGCTTTTAAATAGAACTTTATCATCTAAATTATTTGTATTAACGACAACCCAACCCCGAATAATATCATTCAAACGTACATCTCGGTTTCTAGGCATTTTCATTCGAATAACGTAGGGCTCGTTGGAATCAAGTAATCGCTTCACTTCATCAGCAGGTAATGTTAATGAATTCCGCAAAGTGGTACGTGTAATACTATTATATTGCCAATTAGGCATTCCCATTTGTTTCGCTTGTTCTCTCACATTTTCCAATTCTGAAGGCGTGTCAAATGCATAATAAGCTTTTTCGTCTTGAACTAATTGTTCTGCAAACGGTTTATAAAGTTCTTTTCGTTCTGACTGAACATAAGGTCCAAAATCACCACCAATTCCAGGTCCTTCTGTAGGCATGATTCCACACCATTTCATGGACTCCATTATATAATCTTGCGCACCAGGGACAAATCGCGTTTGATCTGTGTCTTCTATTCGTATGATAAATGTTCCGTTATTTTTCTTAGCGAATAAATAATTATATAATGCCGTTCGAACTCCCCCCATGTGAAGTGGGCCAGTTGGTGAAGGAGCAAATCGAACGCGAACAGGTAAAGCCATGATATATATTTTTCGGCAAAGATAGTAGAATTGGTAAAAAAGATGTGAGAATAACCAAGTCTATATTATAATTATTTGATTTTTTAAGACTTCAAAATTAACTTAGAACACTTGACAATCAAATTATTCCAGTTATAAACTATCAATTTGATTTTTTATTTCTATTTTTGCAAACTTGAAATATACAATTATGCTAGAAAATTTTTCATTAGATACAGTAAAAAGCAAATTTAAGAACGACTCACGTTTTAAATATGCAACTATTATATTAGGAGTATTGCTTCTACTTATTCTTGGTGGGTTAGCCTATTACCAGTTTATTTGGAAAGCAAAGAATGATGATTCTAAAAATGCATATTGGAAAGGTTTGAACTATGCCGAAAAAGATTCAACTAACTTGGCTATAACCGAATTAACAAAAGTTAAAAAGAAATATGATGGCTATATTGGTGGAGAGATTGCTCAATTTGTTCTAGCACGTCAATTCATGGCTAAGGGAGAATTTAAAAAAGCGATTAAGGAATTAGAGGGCGTTAAATTAGATGACTCTTTCCTTACTGCAATGCGACTTGGTTTAATGGCTGACTGTCAATCTGAATTGAAAGATTACAAAAAAGCAACTGAAACATATCTTGAAGCTTCGGAAACAAATGTAAATGATTACACTACACCGATGTATTTATTCAAAGCAGGCATTCATTCTGAAAAATTGAATGATTTCAAAAAGGCAACTGAACTTTATACAAAAATCAGAGATGAGTATCCTGCTTATGCTGGTCAAAAAACAATTGACAAGTATATCGCAAGAGCGTCAGGAAAAGTTGTGAAATAACAACTCCATGGCTACTGAAAATCGAAATCTTTCCTATTTTAATCCGGAAGAGATACCTAACGGTGAAAATTTTAACGTTGGAATTGTTATTTCGGAATGGAATTCTGAAATCACTTTAAATCTATTAAAAGGAGCCGAGCAAGCACTTCTTGAAGCCGGTGTTCAATTAAAAAACATAACCAAACTATTTGTACCGGGTACTTTTGAGTTAGCCCTTGGTGCACAGCAATTATTTAAAAATACTTCTGTTGATGCTGTGATTGCGATTGGGGTAGTTATTCAAGGAGAAACACGGCACTTCGATTTTGTGTGTGACGGTGCTACAAAAGGCATTATGGATGTAAGTTTAAAATATAATAAGCACATTTCGTTTTGTGTTTTAACTGATTTAAACATACAACAATCGATTGATCGATCAGGTGGAAAACATGGAAACAAAGGCATTGAATGCGCAATTGCTTGTTTGAAAATGATTGATCTTCAAAAAAAACTTTCTAATTAAACATATCAATGACTTTAATAAAATCTATCTCCGGAATTAGAGGTACAATTGGTGGAGCGCCGGGTGATGGCCTAACTCCTGTTGATGCAGTAAAATTTGCAGCAGCATATGGCACCTGGTTGAAATTGAAATCTCCCAATGAAAAATTACGCGTAGTTATTGGTCGAGATGCTCGATTATCTGGCGACATGATTAATCAGCTAGTTTGTTCTACTTTGTGTGGTTTGGGAATTGATATCATTGACCTAGGGTTATCCACTACTCCAACCGTTGAAATTGCCGTTCCTATTGAAAAAGCACAAGGAGGAATAATTCTCACGGCAAGTCACAATCCGAAACAATGGAATGCACTGAAGTTGTTAAACGAAAAAGGTGAGTTTATATCTGGTCAAGAAGGAGAAACATTACTTTCCATTGCTGAAAAAGAAGATTTCAACTTTGCCGATGTAGATTCAATTGGTACTTGGAGAAAAGATGATTCATACTTACAAAAACATATTGACTTAATTCTGAATCTACCACTGGTAAATAAGGATGCAATTGCTGAAGCCAATTTTTCAGTAGTTGTTGATGCTGTAAATTCTACAGGTGGGATTTTTATTCCTGCACTGTTAAAAGCCTTAGGTGTTACCGCTATTACTGAATTATATTGTGAACCAACAGGTCATTTTCCCCATAATCCTGAACCTTTACCAGAACACTTAACTGAACTTTCAAAATCGGTAAAGGAAAATCAAGCCGACTTTGGGATTTCAATAGATCCCGATGTGGATAGATTGGCATTGGTGTGTGAAGATGGTAGTATGTTTGGTGAAGAATATACCTTAGTTGCTGTTGGTGACTATGTGCTAAAACACACTCCTGGAAATACAGTTTCCAATATGTCATCTACCCGTGCATT
>CAIUSK010000279.1 GCA_903901805.1 uncultured Flavobacteriales bacterium | reverse complement strand
TATTGTGAAAGAAGGAACTAAATTGTTCATTGATTCCAAAATGTTTGAGCAACAAATAGCTGTGATGAAACAAATGAATCCAGGGCAACAATTACCTGACATGAGTCAAATGAATAAAAATCCTGAATTAGGGGAAGGATATAAAGATTTGCATTCACTCGTTTTTGCATTCTTCGGTCATGATAAATCAAAACAAGGTTTTCCAAAAAATGATATGGCTTTGGCTGGTTTAATTTTCTATGTCATTAGTATGTTAGTTCTATGCTTTCATTTGTGGCACGGCTTCTCTTCGGCTTTCCAGTCGTTGGGTGTTAATCACGCTGCTTACACACCATGGATTAAAAAAATAGGGTACGGTTTTGCCATTTTGGTTCCAGGTCTTTTTGCACTTATTCCGATTGTTATTTTCATTACTAAATAGATTAAAATTCGAATTGATATGTCAATTTTAGATTCTAAAATCCCAGCTGGTCATATTTCAGAAAAATGGACCGATCATAAAAATCACTTAAAGTTAGTGGCTCCCAATAACCGACCAAAAATTGATGTTATTGTTGTTGGAACTGGACTTGCCGGTGCTTCTGCAGCGGCATCATTGGGTGAAATGGGGTATAACGTAAAGGCGTTTTGTTTTCAAGATTCACCAAGACGGGCTCATTCCATCGCTGCACAAGGCGGAATCAATGCTGCCAAAAATTATCAAAATGATGGTGATTCAGTCTACCGATTATTTTACGACACGATCAAAGGAGGAGATTACCGAGCAAGAGAAGCAAACGTTCATCGTTTAGCGGAAGTTTCGGGAAATATTATTGACCAATGCGTTGCGCAAGGTGTTCCTTTTGCACGTGAATATGGAGGTTTATTAGACAATAGATCATTCGGAGGAACGCAAGTTCAGAGAACATTTTATGCAGCAGGTCAAACCGGTCAGCAATTACTATTAGGAGCTTATTCCTCTTTATCTCGTCAAATTGGATTGGGAAGAGTGAAAATGTATCACCGCCATGAAATGTTAGACCTAGTAACTGTAGATGGAAAGGCGCGAGGAATTATTGCCCGTAACTTAGTAACAGGCGAATTAGAAAGACATGCTGCACATGCAGTTATTATTGCTTCTGGTGGGTACGGAAATGTTTATTTCTTATCTACAAATGCTATGGGTAGCAACGTATCCGCAGCATGGAAAGTACATAAAAAAGGAGCTTTGTTTGCAAATCCTTGCTTTGTGCAAATCCATCCAACCTGCATCCCTGTACATGGAACGAATCAAGCCAAATTGACTTTGATGTCAGAGTCCTTAAGAAATTCAGGAAGAATTTGGGTTCCTATGAAGAAAGAAGACGCTGAAGCTATTCGAGAAGGTAGACTAAAACCCACACAAATCGCAGAAGAAGACAGAGATTATTTCTTAGAAAGACGTTACCCTGCTTTTGGAAATTTGGTACCACGTGATGTTGCTTCTCGCGCTGCAAAAGAACGATGCGATGCTGGCTTTGGTATTGAGGCAAACGACACCAACGAAGGAGTATATCTAGATTTCTCAACCGAAATAAAATCCAAAGGAAAACAAGCTGCATATGCACTTGGTGACCATAATCCTACCGAAGAAAAAACAATAGAATTAGGTAAAAAATGGATTGAAGAAAAGTACGGTAATTTGTTTCAGATGTATCAAAAAATTACAGACGACAATCCGTACGAAACACCTATGAAAATTTATCCAGCCGTACATTATACAATGGGAGGAGTATGGGTAGACTACAACTTACAAAGTACTATTAAAGGTTGTTTTGTGGCTGGAGAAGCTAATTTTTCAGACCATGGTGCAAATCGTTTGGGCGCCTCTGCATTGATGCAAGGTTTAGCTGACGGATATTTTGTGCTACCATATACAGTTTCAGATTATCTAGCAGATGAAATTAGAACAGGAAAAATCTCTACCGATACACCTGAATTTGAAGCTGCCGAAAATGATGTGAAAAATTCTATTGAAAAATTCTTGTCAAATAAAGGGACTAAGTCAGTTGATTTCTTCCACAAAAGATTAGGTTTAATCATGTGGAACAAAGTTGGAATGGGACGAAACGAACAAGGGTTAAAGGAGGCAATTGAAGAAATAGGTTCACTGCGTGATGACTTTTATCAAAATGTGTTTGTACCAGGTGACTCAAATGAGATGAATCCTGAATTGGAAAAAGCCATGCGTGTTGCTGATTTAATTGAATTGGGACAACTAATGGCAATTGATGCATTGAATAGAGATGAATCTTGTGGTGGGCATTTCCGCGAGGAATTTCAAGATTCAGAAGGTGAAACTTTACGTAACGATGTAAAATTTAAACATGTAGCCGCTTGGGAATATAAAGGCATGGACATAAAAAATTCAGTAATGCACAAAGAAGAGCTGAATTATGAATTTATTAAAATCGCTGAGCGTAATTATAAATAATGGAAGGAAAACCTAAGGTTTGGAAAATGTTATTGATTAGCTGGCTATTTGTTTATCCAGTGGTTAATATACTGTTCATGGTACTTTTTCCAATAATTCAGGAATTTCATCCTTTACTCAGAACATTGATATTCACGGGTATATTAGTGCCTTTGATGGGGGTTTCAATACCTTTCCTACACAAAAAATGTTGGAATTGGATAATCAGATAACGGAAATATAGAATTTAGAAATAAAAAGATAAAATGGCAACAAAATTTATCAACATCAACCTTAAAATTTGGAGACAAAAAAACGCTAATGCTAAAGGTTCATTAGAGTCCTATAAATTGGATAAAGTTTCCACCGATAGTTCTTTTTTAGAAATGTTGGATCAACTCAACGAACAACTGATCAATGAGCAAAAGGAATCTATTGCCTTTGATCACGACTGTAGGGAAGGTATTTGTGGAATGTGTTCTCTTTATATTAACGGTAGGGCACATGGTCCAGACACGGGAACAACAACTTGTCAATTACACATGCGTAAGTTCAACGACGGGGACACCATTTATGTGGAGCCATGGAGATCTCGTGCATTTCCAATTATCAAAGATTTAGTTGTTGACAGAAGTGCATTTGATCGAATTCAACAAGCTGGTGGATTTGTTTCGGTAAACACTTCGGGAAGAACAATGGATGCCAATGCTATTCCTATTCCAAAAGCAGATGCTGATAAAGCCTTTGAGGCGGCAGCATGTATTGGATGTGGAGCTTGTGTAGCAACCTGTAAAAATGGCTCTGCAATGCTGTTTGTAGGTGCTAAGGTTTCTCAATATGCCTTACTTCCCCAAGGAAAAGTAGAAGCGCAAGAACGCGTGGTGAATATGGTTCGTCAAATGGACGAAGAGGGATTTGGTAATTGCACAAATACTGGCGCTTGCGAAATTGAGTGTCCCAAAGGCATTTCATTAGAAAATATAGCACGAATGAATAGAGAATTTCTTTTTGCCGCAGCGAAGAGTGAATAGAATTAAAAGCTACTTATCTAGAAAGCAGTCTCTTTGACTGCTTTTTTTTTTGAAAAACATTTTTCATTATTATTATTTTGTTAAATTAGCATAAACTAAAATAAATCATTAATTATGAAAAAACTTTTACTCGCAGTTTCTGTGATTTTATCAGCTTCATGGGCAGATTCACAGGTGATTGTTGCTGGGGTTTCTCCGCAATCAATCGTTGCTAACTACACGTTCACATGGGCTGATCCTGCTTCATGGGGAGCAACACCAGATTTTAATATTTCAGGTATTTTTGTTGAAGACACCATTATGATGGTAGAAGACGGAAGTGCAGGATTAAATGCACAAGGATTCCCGGTTTCTCAAGAAGGATGTAATCCGCTAACAAACAGCCTTGCTGGTAAAATTGCTGTAATCTACAGAAATACATGTAACTTCAGCTTGAAAGCATTGAACGCTCAAAATGCTGGTGCAGTTGGTGTTATAATCATTAACCGTGATCCAGAGGTTGTTGGGATGGGTGCTGGTACAGACGCTCCAAGTGTAACTATTCCAGTAGTTATGTTAACAAACTTTGACGGCGCTACTTTAGTAAATGAAATGGCTAACGGTCCGGTAGTTGTTTTCATGGGTAATAAAACAGGTTTATTTGCTAATGATATCGCAATTAATCCAGGTGCAGCATTAGCACCTAAAGCAGGTCATGTTCATTCATTATTAGCTCAAAATGGGACTGAATTTAATTTTGATCTAGGGGCTCGTATATACAATCCAGGAAGTGCTCCTCAAGCAACGGTTTCGTTGAATGCAAAAATCACAAACCCATCAGGAGCAGTAGTTTATGATAACACAGTTTCAGGTTTATCCATCGTTTCGGGTGACAGTGCTGATGTTTATCCTGGAAGTGCGTCTACATTACCTAATTTCTCTTTGAGTTCATATCCTGCTGGAATTTATACAGTAACTTATACTGCTAATCTTGGAGGAACAGATGAATATGATGGAGATAATACTGTAACATATACTTTCACAGTTAATGATTCGGTTTTCTCTTATGCGAAAAGAGATACAGCAACAAATTCGTTGAATGCTGGTAACTTCTACAGACCTGGTACAAACACTAGTACTTTTTCAATTTGTACGGTTATAAACGATGCTAATGCAAGTAG
>CAIUSK010000278.1 GCA_903901805.1 uncultured Flavobacteriales bacterium | reverse complement strand
TTTTTCATGTTCAATTTCACCTCCTAAGAAAACAGGAAAATATCCAGCTTCTCTTAATAAAATTGCAGTTTTAATCCAGTTTTCATCTTTCCATAGTCGAGTATTCCAACGAGGACCACATCCTGTATTTAATCCAATGATTTTTTTATTCTGGACTAATTGGGCAATTTTATCTTTCCATTTTAAATCTAAATCGTTGTTCAAATTTATTTGGTACTCTTCACCAGAAAAATCTAAATGACAGATATCAAATATTTCCTGAATGTAATTTTTAGTATTCGATTTGGATAAATCATCAAAAAATCCAGTCAATAATTTATGGGTTGCATTTGAAGTAGCCGGTGATATGTGTCCTTTTACCCAGTCATATCCATATTTATACTCAGCTTCAATATTATGCAACAAGAGACAAGCTTCTTTGTCTTTATCTAAGTTAATTACAATGTCGAATTTGGAATTTTCTAAGTTATGTAAAGCAATAAAATCCAATGCAAGTATTTCATCAATTTGATCCTGCGGCAAAATAGCTGGGCTTAATGTTAGCCAAGTTATATGGGACGATGGGTATGTTGATTTCAGTTTCTCCAATAGGGGAGTCGATCTGATAACATCACCTAATGCACCAAGTTTGATTATTAGAATTTTAGTTTTAATAGCTTCGTAATGTGTACACTCTGGACATTGGACATTAAATTTTTTGTTTGGCTTACAAGGAATGCTTCCTTTAAAATAGCGACAATCAAATTTAATATCTTGGTAATCCATCTTTTTCTCTTTTCGGAATTAATTGCCGAAATTAACAATTTCCATGAAAATCTCTTTTCCACTTGTGATATTTAAAGTATCAAAATTAGAGATGTTCAAATCTTTGAAATATTTGTTGACCATTCCAATGCCTTTAGCATACACCTCTTGTTTCTTGTAAAAGCGAATTAAATTACGATCTGATCCTTGATTGACAACAACGGTACTGTCAAAAAACAATCCATTGATGGTTCTTGGTGAATGAATTTGTTCATAAAAACAATCCAACGGAGAAGAACTATTAAATATGTTTGCATTCCAGTTGGTAAACGAATTTACGGGAAATTTTAGTTTAATTATTTTCTCGTTTTCTTCCGTTAATTCAGCGTTATTGTTATCCTTAAAAGCCATCCAAACATCAGAAACCACCCAATTATCAATTTCGCTATTTCGTTTATACCGAACAAACTTTCTGTTGAGTCTTCCTTGATTATCGTAAATAGTATCCTCAATCTGGATTCGTAAAAAATAATTCAAGGTATCGTGTTGTATGGTTGAATTTGAGTTGTGTGTAATATCTCTAACTTGATATTCAATAAACCTTCCTGGGGTTAAATCAAAATACTCTTGATGCAATTGCGATTTAGTATCGTCTGTTTTTTTTGTGCAATTTGAAAAAACGAGAACGCTAATAAGCAACAAGCAAAATGAAATTATATGTTTAAAATGGCTTATCATAAAAACAAATGTAAGCAAATTAATTGTTTGGGTCAATCCCTTTAGATTTGCAATTAGCCAGGTGTTTTTCCAGTTCCTTGCCCACTAAAAGTCGACCTTTATAAAAATATGCTGTTGCAATTTCTTTTTCAGCTTCATCGAAGCCTGAGCTATATCCGTGCTTAATTCCATTTTTATATCTAGTCAAACTACTTTTTTTTCCGTTCCGATGGTATTCAATATATAAACCATTAAGCTTGCCATCAATATAAAAACAATACAATTTTTTTCTGCCATCCATAAATAATTCAGTGTAGTCACCGTCTAATTTTCCATTTTTGTAGTTGGATTTTATGTAAGGAATCCTTCCTGTAGCATTTTCTAGACCTGATATATAGAAAGAAGTGAACGGCCCATTTAGTTCGTTATTTTGATAATTGCTAATTTCACTGACAAGACCACTTTCCGTAAAAGTTATCCAGGTTGAGTCTTTCATTTGATTACGAAAAATACCACCACTCATGAGTTGGCCATTCGGATGAAAATAATTTGCCAAAGATCTACCTGATGTTAAATTGTGATCAATTAAAGCTTTCTTACTTCCTGTTTCATAATAAAAACGAAATACGCCAGTTGGTTTATCGTCTTTAAATCTTCCTTCATAAAGGACTCTTCCACTTTTTTCATAGTATTTTTTCCATTCTCCTTGTTTTTTACCTTGTTGATCAACTTGATTAATAGATTGACTAAAACTAAAGTTGCTTAGAAGGATTGTAAAAATTATAAAATAGGTTGCTTTCATAGTTAAATAGATTATTTCATTAAAAAGTCAACAAGTTCAGTTAGGTTACTAATTTCAAGATCAGCTTTAATAGTATTAATTTCAGCAGACTTCATAAGTATTGTTTTCATACCAAGGTTCTTGCCAAATTGAATATCTGAGTCTGTATCACCTACCATTATTGATTTGGATAAATCAATCGTTGGAAATTGCTTTTGAGCCTCTAACCCCATAGTGATATTTGGTTTTCGACGAAAGGGAGTTTTGTTTTTTTCTTCAGTAGCAGCATATATACCAGTGATCTCACCTCCCTTAGCATTGATTTCGCGCAGCATTTGATGGTGTATTTCATCTAACTCTGATAAAGAAATTAGATTTTTAGAAACACATTGTTGATTCGTAATAATAATTGTGTGTGAAAAAAAATGAGTTAGAGATTTTAATGATTCTACTGTATTTGGTTTGAAAATAAAGTCTTTAAAATCAAGAACATATCCATCCCAAATTCGTTCGTTGATTACACCATCTCTATCCAAGAATAAGGACCATGAAGAATCAATTTTCCACTGATTGATCATTTTAATTCTTTTTCAACCAAATAATGATTTCTTGTACTTGAATTTCTTCCAATTAATTCAGCAAGAAAACCTGCTAGAAAAAATTGTACACCAACCACCATTGAAATTAGTGCGAGAAAAAACTCAGTTCTCTCTGCTAAAAGACGCCCGGTTTTGTGTATGAACAATTTATCAATGCCTAGGTAAAAGGTAAGCCCAAAACCTATAATGAACATTAATGTGCCCAAAGCTCCGAAAAGATGCATCGGTTTTTTACCAAATTTCCCCATGAAGGCTACGGTCATTAAATCCAAAGGCCCATTCAAAAATCGATTTATCCCGAATTTTGTAACACCAAATTTTCGAGCTTGATGCTCAACCACCTTTTCTCCAATTTTTTGAAACCCAGCATATTTTGCTAAAGCAGGAATATAACGATGCATATCGCCGTACAACTCAATGCTTTTAACAACGGACAATTTATAGGCTTTTAATCCACAATTAAAATCATGTAAATAGATTCCCGTAATTCTTCTGGCTGCCCAGTTGTACAATTTTGTGGGAATTGTTTTTGTTAAAGGATCATGTCTTTTCTTTTTCCAGCCAGAAACGACATCAAAATCATCCTTTAGAATCATGCTGACCAATTCAGGTATTTCATCTGGAGAGTCTTGTAAATCAGCATCCATCGTAATCACAACGTCTCCTTTAGCTCGTTCAAATCCGACTTGTAATGCGGCTGACTTGCCATAATTTCGTTGAAACTTAATTCCTTTTACACAATTATCTTGTGCGGCTAAATTTTCAATGACAGACCAAGATTTATCCTTGCTTCCATCATCAATAAAAATAATTTCACACGTTAATTGATTTGTGTCTACTACCTTTTTAATCCAATGATATAACTCTGGTAGCGATTCGTCTTCGTTGAATAATGGTATTACCAAGGATAAATTGTAGGACATATTAGCGTTTTCTAAATCCAAAGTTAAACTGTTTTAGGAATTGTCGGTTGTAAATTTTTGAGTTTCTTCCACAATTAATATTTCATAACCTTCAGGATTTGATTTCCAATAGCCATAACATAAAGTCCTTTTGGAAAGGTGGATATTTCCAATTGATTATTTTTTTCACTGAGGTAACTATCCAATAACAAGGTTCCTTCTGCTGTAAATAATTGGAAATTTACTTCTGACGTAATTCCTTCGATTATAAAATATTCACTACTCGGATTTGGATAAATTCTATACGATTTGGAATCAATTTCAGGTAATTCATTCGTGCTAAAATCGGTTATACTAAAATGGTCAAAAGCAGCTTCTGTAACGTTATTATTAGGAGTAAAATCTGAAATATAAACAGATAATTGCATTGTCTGCGTTAAAGGAATTAATCCTGATATTGGAATGCTTTTGTAGGAATAATACATTAACTCGTTTTGTGGACCACCTATTTGATCAATTAATATTTCATCTGTTCCGTTCGAAAGAAATATTTTCAGTGTGTCGTCAACCAAACCCGGTCCATAATAACAATAAAAAGCGCTAGCATAATTAATATGCGGATTGTTCATGGTTGTTAAGTCCATTTGAGGCGAAAGTAGTTTAGTAAATCCATTATGAACATCATCTTGAATTGGATTTAAGTTTGGGTCGTTTCCGGTAACATATCCGATTTTTCCACAGTCATAGGGAGCATCTTGACCAGTCATAGTATTGTTTGTTGGATTTGGAATTCCTCGTTCCCATCTTCCCGTTTCCGCATCTCCTATTTCTACCCATCCTAAATCAAATTCAAAATCATCAAAATATCCTTTTTCTAATTCAATGATTAATGTAATCGTATTTTCTGTAATCAAAGAGTCGAAGCAGGTAGTAATGTACCCCCATTTTCCTGCAAATATTTGATAAGATTGTCCATCTTGATAATACAATATCATTGTTTCTTGCCCTAGAGCATTTGTTGTTCCTACGTGTTCAATTTCTGGATGAATAAGCTTTATTTGCGCATTGGCAATTGGATTCAATGTTCCTGATTCAACTACTTGTATGTTCAGATTAAAAGGAGGGATAGGAATTAATTGAGTTTGTAGATTAATTATAGTTCCTTGAAATAAATCAATAATTTCTGTTTTGGGATAATACCCAACTTTATTGAATGTAACGGAATACATCCCTGTTCCCAAGATTCCTGTGGCATAAAATCCATTTATCGTTGTGTTTTCAATTTGATCGTTTCCAACTAGTTGAACTTTTACGTTACCTAAGGGTAAATTCGTGTTAATATCGGTAACTAAACCTTCCAAATAAGATGCTTTTTCATAAGTTGGACCCAGTATAAAAAGCCCTTTAGTTATATCAGCAGCAAGTATGGTTCCAGAAGGTAAAAAAGGATAAACGCCCCAGCAACCATCAAAACCAATGGTTTGACCTGGATAGGTATCATATTGTCCCACCTTGATAATATTAGTTGGATGTGTAATATCATGAATCACAACACCATCAGAATAATAACTCGTGATTAAATAATCTCCCATCACGTGCGTGTTATGAGGCACTACACCTGATCCCGGCGAATGTTGGGTTCGATCTACTTCAATCATGTTGGATGGATTCGAAATATCATAAACAGTTATATAAGACCCTGATACTTCATCTGTTGTGAAAACATATTGACCATTTTGGGATGGCCAAATATTGTGCGTGAAGCTACTCGGTGTGGTCTGAGTGCCTAATAAAATCGGATTAGATTTAGTGCTAACATCGATAATGCTGTAAAAGCCATCGTAAATATGAGCGGCATATAAGGTATCATTTCTTGCATAACCATCATGAATATACCAGGAATCAAATTCTCCTACTTCGATTGGATTCATGGGGTTTGTGTGAACGTCCAAAATGATTGTTCCACCATTTCCGCGATTAGCTCCAAAAATATAAGCAAATCCATTTTCATCAACGAAACAGGTATGAGCAGATTGCCAATTTCCACCAGAAGGACCAGTATATAAAGTGGAAGTTAAATTCGTGGATTGTGGTAGTGGAGTTAAATCAATGATTTGTAACCCGTCCTCAGCTTCTGTTGTAACATAGGCGTAATTACCATAAACACAGGGGTCGCGCCAAATAGATTCTGAACCCGGAAGCCAAAAAACTTCAAACGGACTAGTAGGAATTGTAACGTTTACAATAGATGTTCCTTTTGATGTTCCAACAATGGCATATTCATTACCTAATTCATCCACGTATCCCCAAACATCATTGAGGTTTGCTCCATGTAGTTGCTGATAATCAATATGAGAAAGTGAGTCTATGTTCAACTGAGATTCACTAGTGAACAAAATGAGGAGAAAAACGAAAAGTAAATATGCTTTTTTCATTAAAGTTTATTTATTTCAGATTACAAAATAAAAATAGCGGCAATAATGAAGAATAGGATAATTACTAAATATTGCCAAATATCAGGGAAATATTTTTGAATGAGTCCGAACAATTTCATTGTATAAAGTTACTACAAAGTACGAATTAATCATTACAAGCGGTATTATTTATCTGCCAGTTCAGAAATTTGTAAAATAACTTTGAATAAAAATATTTCTACTTATCTTTGTATCCAAGTTCATTAACATATACTTATGAAGAAAGGTGGAGGGATAGGCCCTATGAAACCTTGGCAACCTAGCAAATAAATGAAAAGGTGCCAATTCCTTTCCCGTTAAATCGGGAAGAGATAAGTTGACAGTTCGCTGTTTTCCTCTTGCTTCTAAGTGCAAAATTTTAAAAATGAAAACTGCTATAGAACAAGCATTACAAGAACGTATTTTAATTTTAGATGGTGCCATGGGGACCATGATTCAACGCCATAAATTGGAGGAATTCGATTTTCGAGAAGGCGCATTTGAACATCATGACAAATCATTAAAAGGAAATAATGACTTATTGTCAATTACTCGTCCTGAAATCATCAAGGATATTCATCGTCAGTATTTTCAAGCTGGAGCAGATATTGTTGAAACTAATACTTTTTCAGGGACATGGATTGCTCAAGCTGATTATGGCTTGGAAGATGCCGTTTATAAAATTAATTTTGAAAGTGCCAAAATTGCAAAGGAGGTTGCTCTAGAATTTACAGATAAACCGCGTTTTGTAGCAGGATCCATTGGCCCAACAAATCGAACAGCTTCTATTTCTCCTGATGTAAATGATCCTGGTTACAGGGCAATTTCGTTTGATCAATTGGTGGATGCTTATAAAGATCAAGTGAATGCATTAATGGATGGTGGTGTTGATGTATTGTTGGTTGAAACCATTTTTGATACCTTGAATGCCAAAGCTGCGCTTTTTGCTATCGATACAGTTTTTGATGAAAGAGGGGTGAAAATTCCAATAATGATTTCAGGAACAATTACAGATCAAAGTGGAAGAACCTTGACAGGGCAAACAACCGAAGCATTTTTAATATCATTGTCACACATGCCGCTTTTAAGTATTGGATTGAATTGTGCCTTAGGTGCCAGTTTGATGCGTCCATATCTTCAAATATTAAATGAGAAATCTCCCTTTGCTGTTAGTGCTCATCCCAATGCAGGATTGCCAAACGAATTCGGTAAATACGATGAATCACCTGAAATGATGGCTATACAAATCAAAGATTTTTTAGATGAAGGATTGATAAATATAATCGGTGGCTGTTGTGGTACAACACCAGATCATATAAGGGCTATTTCAGAATTAGCGAAGAATTATGAACCTAGGAAGATTTAGAGTGGAGAACTTAGAGTTGAAAACTCAAAGTATAATGAGAGTTGCCCATGAATGTTTTTTTGTGAATGTTTTAAGATAAAATAAAAGAGAGTTGAAAAGTGAAAACTAAAATTGTAATGATTATAGGTATTATGAATTAACGTGATTCTCTATTTTTTGATTAACTTAAAGTAAAAGTTAAGTATGAAGGAAAGTATTTTAAAAACAAAAAGCTACAATTTTGCATTGAATGTTATTTCAACTTATAAGAATTTAATATCTGAAAAAGAATTTATTTTGAGTAAGCAACTTTTAAGATCAGGAACCTCCATAGGTGCAAATATTCGTGAAGCGAATAACGCTCAAAGTAAGGCTGATTTTATTCATAAATTATCAATTTCACTCAAAGAAAGTGATGAAACGGAATACTGGTTGGAACTATTAAAAGATTCATCTTATATTGGTTTCGATAATTTTATAAACCTCCAAAATCAAAATCAAGAAATAAATCGAATGTTGATTAGTAGTATAAAAACTTTGAAAAGAATTAATAACAAATGAGTCACAAATTCCTTCATCTTTAATCTATCCGTTTTCAACTTTAATCTTAAACAATAAACATGATATTAAAACTTTCCGGCCTAGAACCTTTAATAGTAACACCAGAAACCAATTTTGTAAATATCGGTGAACGGACAAATGTTACTGGTTCTTTGGCTTTTTTACGCATGATAAAAGAGGGTGATTTTGAGGCGGCACTTGCGGTTGCGAGAGATCAAGTCGAAGGTGGCGCTCAAATAATTGATGTCAACATGGATGAAGGGATGATCGATGGCAAAGAAGCCATGGTTCGTTTTTTGAATCTTATTGCATCTGAGCCAGATATTGCTCGCGTTCCAATTATGATTGATAGTTCTAAATGGGAAATTATTGAAGCGGGATTAAAGTGTATTCAAGGAAAAGGAGTGGTAAATTCTATTTCATTGAAGGAAGGTGAAGCAAACTTTACTTATCAAGCAAAAACGATTAAACGCTATGGAGCTGCTGTTATCGTTATGGCATTTGATGAACATGGTCAAGCCGATTCCTTTGAGCGACGAATTGAAATTTGTAAAAGATCCTACGATATTCTTGTTAATCAGGTGGGTTTTCCTAAAGAAGATATTATTTTCGATCCTAATATTTTCCCTGTTGCAACAGGAATGGACGAGCATAATAACAATGCGGTAGATTTTTTCAAGGCAACCAAATGGATCCGTGAAAATCTTCCCGGTGCGCATGTTAGTGGAGGAGTCTCAAATGTTTCTTTTTCGTTTAGAGGTAACAATAAGGTTCGAGAGGCAATGCATTCTGCCTTTTTATTTCATGCGATTTCTCATGGAATGGATATGGGGATTGTTAACCCAACAATGCTTGAAGTTTATTCAGATATTGATAAGGAATTATTGCAATATGTTGAAGATGTCTTGCTGAATCGGAAACCAGATGCAACGGAAAGACTTTTAGAATATGC
>CAIUSK010000277.1 GCA_903901805.1 uncultured Flavobacteriales bacterium | reverse complement strand
GCCAAATGAACAACGACATTTGTTTTAGTTGAATTGACTTTAATATCTTTTAATTCCGTGCCTATTTTCAAATCTACACCTTGAAAATCTATAAGCTTTTCAGTTAGTAGTTGTTTCAACTGATTTCCGATGAAACCTTCACTACCGGTAATTACAACACTCATGATTTGATTATTCATTTGAAAACAGGTTGTAAAACTTTTTTGGTTGAAATGAAGTTCGCAAACTATTTAATTGTTTACAAATAAAACCTTGATTACCCAATTTGAATATCAAGTATGAAAGTACAAGATTCCATTGAGCATTTAGAATAAACTTTCGTTTGCCGTATTTCTTGGCAAATTCTAAAATTATTTTCAGGTAATCAATTTGTAATTTAGACAAGATTTCTATAGTTTGTAAAGAACTCACGTTTTCATGATGTTTGCGGTAATGAACATAACAGTTTTCTGAAAATTGAATTTGTTTTTTTTTAAACAATAATCTGAGGTGAAGACCAATGTCTTCTAGATTTTTAAATCGTTCGTCGAATAATCCTACCTGCGTAATAAAACTGGTTTTGTATAAAAAACCAATTGCAGGATAATGATATCCGTTCAATAAATATTCGATTTGTTTATCTGATGAGTTTAATTTTTGGGTAATTTCATTTCGAATAACGATTGTATTTTGATTTACATTTTCACCAAACCATTTCACTTTACCAAGAATAATTTCATCATCTTGATATTTTACTGTGTCGTTTTTAATAGCCTCGATAGCATTTTCAGCCAATTTATCATCACCTGCAAGCCCCTTTAAATATTCCCCACTAATTAAGGGAAATGTTTTTATTTTATTTCTTACAATTCCCTGATTTTCAATAGAAGTTAAGAGAATAATTTCTTTAAATTTTGCCTCATGAAGAGATTTCCAGTTATCAATTATTTCAACCGTTTTATCTACTGAACAATCATCGCTTATTATTACTTGAACATCCTTTCTGGCCTGAGTTGAAATGCTTTCTAGGGTTTCAAAAATATACTTCTCAGAATTATACGTTAATACCGTTATTGTCAAAAAACAAGAACTCAATTTTTCCTAAATATTAGTTTTTTGAATTTCGTAGTCAAGCCCATTTTTTGAATTTCATAATAGGATAAAGTAACAGAAAGAATAAATAATATAACTCCTGCTAAATGTTTCAGATCATCTGTAAAGTAGATGAAATAAAAGCATCCACAGGCCAACAACAGGTGCAGAAATATGCTGATTTTAGAGCCTGAATTGAAATCAAAGCCATACCATCTTTTGCAAAAGTAATAAGTTTGCAAGCTATAGTAAACATAACCGATTAGGTATGCGATTCCTAAACCGTTTAACCCCCAAAAATGATATCCTAAAATTGAAATACTGAGAGAAAAGCATATCGAAATTACTTCATTCAACATGAAACGCTTATTATTTCCGTCACTTAATATGATGTAGGATTGAGTCCAACTGATGAGTTTAAAGAAAGTTCCAATTAGTGACCAAGCAATCATCATTGTTGTCAAAATGAATTTTTCACTGAATAAAGCGACAATAATATATTCATTTAGAATAAAATAACCACAAATCAATGGGGTTAAAAGTGTTAATCCAAAAATTAACTGTTTGTTGACAAGTTCAAATGCTACTTTTTTGTCTTTAAATTTTTCAACTAGACTTGGATAATAATCATTACTCATAATCGTAAAGATCAATCCTAAATAAGTATTTATTAATACAAAACCAGCGTGATAAAGTCCAACCTCACCTACACCTCCTTTTTTTTCTACATATATTCTAATTACAAGTGCTTTTAAAATTGTGAATATAGATGTAAGACTTAGCATTAAGCCAAGGATTAGGGTTGGTTTAGCTTCTTTAAGACTCTCTTTAAAGGAGAAGTTCACTCGTTCAAAATGTATGTCTTTTGTAAAATAAAGACTTCTCAAATACGTAATTATTGAACTAAGTAATATGGTTGGAACAATTGCCTTGGTTCCAAAAAAGTAATAAAGGGGAATTGACAATAGTAAACCAAATAAAGCACCAGTCATGTTTGCGTTTGCTAATTTTCGATTTAACCGCAAACCACGGAGTAAAATAGTATTTCCGATAGTCAGTTGATTGAATAATACGGAGATTCCCAACCAGATAAAAGAAATTGTAAAGGAGTAATTCCCAAATACTGCGAAACTTAATATAGGTGAAAATGTAATGGTTAAAATGGTTCCGAAAATACCGGTCAGCCAAACTATTTTATGCGTAAGTGAAACAGTTTTAGCTATTTTTTTTGCATCACCATCTTTGTTACTTTGTGCTATTTCCTTTATAGCACTTGTTCCAAGTCCGAAACCAGTAACAGTTCCAATTAGATTTATTGAATTTGTAAATAGTGAAATTAATCCGTACCCCTCAGTTCCTAAAAAAACAGCAATAAACTTAGTTCGAACAATATTCAATACTAAGACTATTACTTGTGAACTCCCAAAAATCCAGGTGGATTTTGCAATGTCTTGATATCCATTTTTCTCTTTTGTCAATCTTGATTAAAAAAAGACTTTATTTTTTCGCACACAAATTTGACTTGTTCGATAGTCAATGTTGGAGACATCGGCAAACTCAAGACTGTTTCATGTATTTTCTCGGTAATGGGTAAATTCAAATGATTGAATTCCTTATAAGCTTTTTGCTTGTGAGGAGGAATTGGATAATGAATTAACGTTTGAATTCCTTCTTGGTCTAAAAAATCTTTTAATTCTTCCCGATTTTCTGTTCGGACAACATAAAGATGGTAAACGTGATTTTCCGAAAACAATGGCAAAATTAAAGGGGTTCCCTTTAATTCATTTTCGTATATCTCTGCGATTTTTTGTCTTCCCTTATTATCTTCATCCAATTTTCGAAGTTTAATGCGGAGAAACGCTGCCTGAATTTCGTCGAGACGACTGTTCAGTCCTTTAATTTCATTGAAATATTTTTTAGCACTTCCATAGTTTGAGATCACTCTCACTGTCTGTGCCAATACATCGTCATTTGTTGCAATAGCACCAGCATCGCCTAGGGCTCCAAGATTTTTACCCGGATAAAAACTAAATCCTGCAGCATTACCAAATGTTCCAGACATTTTATTGTATTGGCCAGCTCCAATACTTTGTGCACAATCTTCAATAATTAGTATACCTCTTGATTTTGCTTCAAGATAAAATGATTCATTCCAAGAAACTAAACCATATAAATGCACATGCAGAATCGCTTTTGTTTTTGAAGAGAATTTAATTTGAGAATAATCTAAATTATATGTTTCAATGTCTGGTTCAACAAAAACAGGAACAAGATTGTTTTCTGTGATTGCTAAGATGCTCGCTATATAGGTATTTGCAGGGACAATCACTTCATCTCCAAATTCCAAAATGCCTAATTCTATGTATGCTCGAAAGATAATCCGAAGGGCATCAAGACCATTGGCAACTCCGATTACGTGTTCACAACCAAGGTATCTTTCTAGGTCAGATTCAAATTGCTTAACCTCATCACCATTGATAAAATAACCTTTTCTAATGAGGTTTTGAAGAGCAATAGTGAATTCCTTTTCAAATCTAATGTTGACGGCATTTAAATCGAGAAAAGGGATCACTTAATCTTTCGAATTGGGGTACCAACGTAAATACCTGATTCATCCAATCCCCTATTGACAAAGGAATTTGCGCCAACAACAAGATCCGAACCTATTTTTGTATTTGGTGCAATAGTAGAGTTAGCACCAATATAAGTATTCTTGCCAACAGTTGTTCCGTGAATTGTAATTCGTTGATGAGTTGATCCTAGGGTTATAACGTTTGGACCTAAAAAACAACCTTCTTCAAGTAATACATTACTCGTTAGGATTACTCCATATTTCAACGTTACATTTTTTGAAATATAACAAGTGTTTCCGGTTCTTATTTTACCTTGTAAAATTGCATTTTCTTCAACAATAACTTCTTTCCCTATCTCACAATTATTTCCAACAAATACATTATTTCCCAGTTTCACGCCGGCCTCAATGATATTAAAGTTTCCAATTTCAACATTATCACCGATTTCAACACTCTCATCAATTATATTATATTGACCTATTGTCACATTTTGACCTTTTTTCATGTTATAAATTCTTGTTTTTTATTTTTGCTGGAATACCAAAATAAAGTTGATTTTCCTCAGTAAGATTTTTACTTACAACCGAACCTGCTGCCACTGTAATTCCTTTCCTAATTAATAAATGAGGAAGGATCGTCACATTACTCCCGATTACAACATTATCCTCAATAATTGCAGCTTGATGTTCTGATCGGGATGTGTTTAATCTTGGGTTATTATCATTAACAGAACAAACATGTGCTCCGATGAAGCAGTTCTGTCCAATTTTCATTTTCCCACCAATATTGGTTCCTGTCATAATTTTTGTACCACTGCCGATATGTGCATTAAAACTTACAGTTACGGCCGTGCCAATTACAACATTTCTTTCAATGTTTACATTTTCTCTAATAAAAGCCTTGTCAGCAAGGTAGCAATCTTCGCCAATGTTACATCCGGTATAAATAATTACCTGATCGCAAATTATGGTATTTTTTCTAATTCTTAATGTTTCGGTAAATTCGAGCAATTTAGTTTGGTTGCTTCCCGTTGTTGGTTTTTTTCCGATAATGCATGAGGAACCAATTTTAACATTCTCTTCAAACTCTACGCCGGGGTATATGATGCTGAAGGGCCCAATTTGAGATGACTCAGGCACAATAGCCCCTTCATATATTAGTATGTTTTCACCAAAGTTATGGTCAATTGTTTTCATTTTTGGGTAAAGGCAACAAATTTATTATAATCGTCAATGTAATCTTTTTCATCATATTCCTCTGAGGCCAAAACCATGCATACTGAACCAGAAGTGAAATTTCTTGTTTCTCTCCAAATTCCTTTTTGGATATGTAGCGCCATAAAAGGTCGATCTAAACGCACGATTTTCTTATTCGTCCCATCATCCAATGATACCTCAAAAGCTCCCGAAACTGCAATTACAAATTGCTCTAAATTTTTGTGCGCATGCCCACCACGGTCAGATCCACCAGGAACATCATAAATATAATAAACTCTTTTTATGTCAAAAGGAATATTTTTTGAATTTTCAACAAAACTCAAATTACCTGCGCGATCGTTGATTTTACTAAGCTCGATAATATTACACTGAAAAATTGAACTTATCATTTATCGTAGTGTTGAAAACAGTGAATAATCAATAATATAATCATTTTCGTCATATGAGTCTGAAGAGAGGATCATTACTACTGTATTTGTACTGAAATTTCGCAACTGTCTCCATGTCAATTTAGGTACGTGAAGGCCAACGTAAGGACGATTCAATGTAATGGAATCTTCTGTAACCCCATCAGAAGTATAAATTTCAACACTTCCTGAAAGCGTTATTATTATCTCATCTTGAGTTTTAAAGGCATGTCCTCCTCTAATTTGTCCACTTGGGACGTCATATAACCAATAAACACGCTTTAATTCAAATGGAATGTGATCCGGATATTGAATAAAAGTCAAATTTCCTCTGTAATCCGAAATTTTGGGGAAATTGATTAAGTATGGTCTGTTTAAAATCAAAATTCAATTTTATTATAATCGTTTTGAGCTCTCGTAAAATCTTCGTGTTTCCCTATGTCATTCCAATATCCAAAATGTGTAAACGTTCTGACTTTTAATCTATTCTTCAGTAAAGTATCTATTAGGTCAGTTGCATTAAAAAAGACATTTGACGGGATGTATTCTGTGATTTCCCTTTTCATTAGATAGAACCCTCCATTAGAAAAATAAGTTTTCGTTGGCTTCTCCTCTAATCCTGTAACAAAACCATCATTGGTTTCCATTACAGCATACGGTATCTCAATAATATATGGAATACTCAACACGCTTAAATCAGCATTTGAATTAATAAAATCAACATAAAATGACTCTAAATCTAAATTCGTTAATATATCAGAATTACAAACTAAAATGGTTTCATTTTTAAATTTCTTTATAAGCTTTAATGAACCAATTGTGCCCAACGGTTTCGTTTCTTTTATAAAATCAAATTCTATTTCCCCAAATTTCTTATCCTCTAAAAAGTCAATGATCTTTTCACCGAGGTAATTTAAAGAAATGATACAATCCTTAATTCCATAATAAATCAATCGCTCAATTTGATGATCAATAATTGCTTTATTTTGAATTTTTATAAGTGGTTTAGGAATATCTTTTGTTAAAGGTAATAATCTTGTTCCTCTTCCTCCTGCCATAATTACGCAATCAATGGGTAAAATAGAACGTTGAAGTCTGAAATTTAAAACACCAATAATTTCTTTCTCTTTATCATCTAAAATGGGAATTACTTTGTAATTACTATTTCTCAAATGAATAAGTTTTTTCAAATCTACATTGTGTGAAGCAATATATGCCGGATTTGGTTGAATAATTTCAGTTACCAAACTTTCCAATTTACATTCTTTAATCAGAGCTCTTCTTATATCTCCGTCTGT
>CAIUSK010000276.1 GCA_903901805.1 uncultured Flavobacteriales bacterium | reverse complement strand
TGTTAATAACCTTGAAAAAAGTGATCAGATTTATTTTCAGGATGAAGCAGTTATTAAGAACGACGAACTTATTTGGAGGGGAAAAGATAGTTTATTGCTTGCATTTAACTCGAACATGAAGCCCAGTGCAAAGTTGTTTATTCAACATGAAAACGGAACGTTAGACTCTATTAAAATTGTTACCACTAGTGAAGAAATGACTTCGTTAAAAATAAAAAGTAATTCAAATTGGGTAAAAATTAATACCCCTTACGAATTTGAAATATCTGATGTTATCACGCAAATGGATAAGACTAAAATTATTGTTCAAGATAAAACAACGAAAGATACTTTACAAGTAGAAACCATCGATTTTTCAGCCAATCAGATAAAAATAAATAACTTAAAAACAGATTCAAAAGAAATAGATTTTACATTTGAAACGGGCGCATTTACAGGGAAAACAGGTTTAAAATCAGCGCGATTTAAAACTTCAATCTCGCGTTTCTCTGATCGGGAGTTGGGCGTATTGCAGGTGGATGTTTCACGATTGGACACAACTGACTTGGTGCAACTTATTTTTAATAATAAGGTTATTGAAAGTCAAAATAGAGGAAATAAAAAACAACTTGATTTTATGAACTTGTTGCCTGGAGAATATAGTTTTCGAGTAATTCGCGATTATAATAATAACCTACGTTGGGATGGCTGGAATATGCTCTCAAAAACACCGCCAGAAAAAGTAATGTGGTTCACGCAGCCAACCAAAGTGCGTGCAAATTGGGAGATCAAAACTGATTTAGTTCCAAAAAATGAATAATCCAGAAATAATAAAAAAATCTTTTCAGAAATGGAAAATCTGGACTTCTATAGCTTTGGGGATTTTAGTTGCGTCCTTTATGTTGTTTCGTTCTTTAAATGAAAATAGATTCATTCAAGTTGAAGCAGGAAAAGGAACCCATCGATGGATTGATGGTAATCGCAATCAGGTTGTAGATCAATCGTATGCGCCAGATTTTCAGGCATCTATCGGGGGAGATTATAAAATTGAACACATTACAGATGTATTATCTCAAATAAACTGGTCAACATCTACAATAGTTTGGCTTATGGTAGCATTACTTTGTATGGTGGGGAGAGACTTTTTCTATATGTGGAGAATTCGATTACTCACCAATGATCAATTGACGTGGAAAAAAAGCTTTTCAGTTATCATGTTGTGGGAATTTGCTTCTGCGTTATCACCGGGAGTAGTTGGGGGAGCAGCGGTTGCTATGTTTATTCTAAATCGTGAAAAAATCGCTTTGGGTAGGTCAACTGCTATTGTTATTATTACTGCCATGATGGATAATCTTTTTTATGTTATGATGATACCCATAACCTTTTTATTTATCAATTACGTTGATCTTTTTCCAACCAATTATTCGGGGTCAACCGCCATTCAAGTAGTTTTTTGGACGGGATATGCAGTAATTGCTGCCGTGGCAGTTCTTCTTTTCTTAGCCATATTTGTTTGGCCCCAATTATCTAGAAAAATACTAAAAGTACTTTTTAGTCTGCCTTTTATAAATCGCTGGAAAGAGTCTGCGAATAAAACAGGCGAAGACATTGTAATTACTTCAGTAGAATTACGAAAAGAATCTATCCAAAATTGGATAAAAGTTTATTTAGTCACCTGTGGAAGTTGGATTTCACGTTACTTGGTAATAAATGCAATCTTACAAGCTTTTTTAAACTTAACCTTACACGATCATTTATTGATACTAGGTAAGCAATTTGTTTTATGGTTATTCATGCTTGTGAGCCCAACCCCCGGAGCCAGCGGCATTGCTGAGTATGCTTTTGGTGAATTACTTATCTCTTTTTCAGGTTCGGCCCTTCTGCTTGCTGCGATGGCTGTTATTTGGCGATTAATTTCCTATTTCCCCTATTTGTTTATCGGCGCATGGATCCTTCCTCGATTTTTAGGAAAAAATAAATAATTGTTAAAATCCCTACTTCTGTAAAACATATAAGCGGACACCTTGTTTTTTAATAGTATTACTATTAATTTTGTGTTAGTTACTTTTATATGGCACACACCTTTTTAAACTTACAAATAGCTTTAAATAAAAATCTTTTTTTAAAAGATCCGCTCACCTCAGAGCTAGGAAATAATATATTAAATGGTTCCATTGAATTGATTGATTTATTGGGTTTTGAACGTTTTACATTTAAGAAATTAGCTAGTGAAATCCAAACAACCGAAGCTTCGATATACCGATATTTTGAAAATAAAAATAAATTATTGTTATACCTCACAAATTGGTATTGGGGATGTATTGCAACACGGTTATTATTTGAAACAAACAATATTTCGGACCCTGAAATTAGATTAAGAAAAGCGGTTCATATATTAACTTCGTTCCCTAATCCAGAAAAAGAGTCGTTACTTAAAAACGAGCAGATGTTAAAGCAAATTGTTATAAATGAAGCAATTAAAGTAGTAATCACAAAGGGAGTTGATCAAGAAAATGAAATTGGTATTTTTGGTATTTATAAGGATGTTGTTAATACGGTTGTAGGTATCATCAAGGAAATAAATGAAGAATATCCGTACCCGAATATGCTCGTTTCAAATATGATAGAAGGAAGCAATCAGCAACGTTTTTTTGCTGAACACCTACCAAGGTTGACCAATATAGCTGATGAAAAAGATTTAGTGGAAGGGTTTTTTCAAGATTTAGTATTTAAAGCAATTAAAAAAGGATGAAAAGCAAAGAATTTATTATTACTAGAGTTTGGAGTTTGCTCAAACCAGATAAAATTGATATCAGAAACAGTTATATTTTTGCCATATTCAGTGGGTTGCTTTCGCTGGGATTACCTCTTGGTATTCAAATGATTATCAACTTTATACAGTTAGGTCAGTTGAGTGCTTCTTGGTTTTTATTGGTGGGTTTGGTTGTTTCGGCAATTGGATTGTCTGGGTTGATGAATATTCTTCAGTTAAAAATAGCAGAGAATTTACAACAACGAATATTTACACGGTCAGCATTTGAATTTGCCTTTCGCCTTCCAAAAATGAAAGTGGAAGCATTACGTAATTTTTATAACCCCGAATTGAGTTCACGATTTTTTGATACACTGACCATTCAAAAAGCGATTTCAAAATTATTAATCGATTTCATGGCTGCTTCCTTGCAAATTGTTTTCGGATTGGGATTATTGGCCTTTTACCACAGTTTTTTTATCTTTTTTGGGTTCATTCTATTACTAATTCTTTTTATTCTAATTCGTTTTACGTCAAAGGCGGGGTATAGCACTAGTTTAAAAGAGTCTTCCGTGAAATACAAAATTGCGAGTTGGTTAAATGTAATTAATGGTGCGCATACCAGCTTTAGAACGGCAAATACAGATTTTCAATTAAATAAAACGGACGGATTGTTAAATGAATATTTGGATGAAAGAAAAAAACACTTTAAGATACTCATGAAACAGTATCAATTTTTGATTCTTTTTAAAGTGCTTATTACATTGTGTTTATTGATAGTGGGTGGGTTCTTGGTGCTAAATCAACAAATGAATATTGGACAGTTTGTTGCAGCCGAAATTATCATTGTACTAGTTTTATCATCGGTTGAAAAAATAATTTTGAACTTGGATTTGGTTTATGATGTGCTAACAGCGATTGAGAAAATCGGTCAAGTCACTGATTTACCATTAGAAGAAGATACTTCAACCAATGAATTACCTCAGAAAAGTGATGGATTAGAAATTACTATAAAAGATTTAAATTATACCATAAATCAATTTAATCAACCGATCCTCAAAAACGTCTCATTTTCTGTTTTGCCGAATGAAAAAGTAAGTCTAATTGTAGACTCTAGTATATCCAGTAATGCATTGTTTATGATAGTATTAGGGATGTATAAAGAATACGAAGGGGCGATTTTAATTGATCATATTCCAGTCGAAAATCTTAACCTTAATTCTGTTATAGACTCAATAGGAACCCTTTTGGAACAAGATAAAATTATCTACGGAACATTTAAAGATAATTTGCTGTTTGGAAACAAGGATATTCCCCTTTCAAAGGTAATCGAAGTAACGGAGCAATTAGGAATGACAGATTTTGTGGAATCAATCGTTAATAAATATGAGGGTAAACTCAATCCAGAGTCTTACTTGGTCCCAACAGAAATTCAAAAGAAAATGATAATAGCTAGATCACTAATTAGAAATCCCCGCATACTGTTATTGGAAGAGCCCACAAGCGAATTGAGTGCTTTGGAGCAAAAGCGAGTGACTGATTCCATTTTTTCTTCTGAAAATTGCAGTTTTATCATTGCAACGAAAGATGAAAAAATTCATGCGATTTCTGATAAAATTATCGAAATCAGGAATGGAGAGGTCGTTTTTATTGGAAATTTTGATACTTACTCTAAATTATCTTAGTCATGTTAAATTTATCACCTGCAAATAGAGCAAATGTTAATCTCAGTAAATTAACTGCTTTATTACGTGTTGATAGCATAAACTCATCACGGAAACTTATTAAAGCCACAACTTTATTGTTTTGTTGTTTGATTATCGTCCTTTTTCTTCCTTGGACTCAAAATATACAATCAAACGGAAAAGTAACGACGCTTAGACCAGAACAACGACCCCAAACGATTAATACTATAATTCCTGGCCGAATTGAAAAATGGTTTGTAAAAGATGGTGATATCGTTAACAAAGGAGATACGATTTTATACCTTTCTGAGATCAAGGACGGATATTTTGATCCTAATTTGATAGGCAGAACTCAATCGCAATTAAAAAACAAAGAACTATCAGTTTTATCTTATGAAGACAAAATCAATTCGTTGGATACGCGAGTTGATGCATTAATTGATAACGGCCAATTGCAGTTGCAACAAGCTAAATTAAAAATGCAACAGGCTCAATTAAAAGTAAAATCGGATAGTATCGAATTTGTCACAGCCGTTGAGAATAATAAAATTGCAGAGCAACAATACAATCGATTTGAAAAATTAAAACAAGAAAAGCTTAAATCACAAACTGAACTTGAAGCCAAAAAATTGGCCTTTCAAAGAACAACAGCAAACCAAATTACAACGCAGCAGAAATACCTTCAAAGTAAAAACGATATTATAGATGCAAAACTTGCACTAAATTCTATCGGAGCCAAATTTAGGGATGAGGTTTCAAAAGCGGAGTCAGATAAATTTTCTGCTCTTTCCAATATGTATGACGCAGAAATTGATGTAACAAAACTTCAAACTCAAGTGGTAAATTATTCGATTAGGAACGGAATGTATTTTATTTTGGCACCTCAAGATGGCGTAGTCACTAAAATTTTATCCAGCGGCATTGGTGAAACTATAAAAGAAGGGGATGCAATCGCTACGATAATGCCTTCAAAGTACGATTTAGCCTTGGAAACCTATGTTCAGCCAATGGATTTGCCGCTTTTACAAAAAGGTCAAAGCATACGCATTCAGTTTGATGGATGGCCTTCAATTGTTTTTTCAGGGTGGCCCAATGCGAGTTTTGGAACCTTTGGCGGGAAAATTTTAGCAGTAGATAATTTTGCTAACAATGAAGGAACATTCCGAGTTTTGGTTGTTCCGGATAACAAAGATCAACCATGGCCGAATAAATTACGTGTAGGAGGAGGAGCAAAAACAATGGTGATGCTTAATGATGTTAAAGTGGGGTATGAATTATGGCGTTTGATTAATGGATTCCCGCCAGATTTTTATGCCTCTAAACAAATAGATAAAAAACCGGGCAAATGAGAAAGTTGTTACTAGCTTGGTTTATTATTAACGGATTGGGGTTAACCGGACAGATTACCTTTTCTGATAAACAATTTTATGAAATTATTTTAAAGAATCATCCCCTTGCAAAACAGGCAAATCTGGAAACACAGTTTGGAGAAAAAGCTATTTTAACTGCACAAGGTGGATTTGATCCTAAGGCGTATACACAAACCTTACAAAAAAACTTTAACTCAACGGCGTATTTTAATTTACTCAACGTAGGACTAAAAGTACCAACCTGGTATGGTCTAGAGTTTAAAAGCGGCTTTGAATCCAATCAAGGTAACTTTTTGAATCCACAGGAAAAAACACCGACCAGTGGTTTGTGGTATGCAGGAGCATCATTAAATTTAGGAAAAGGGTTGTTCATTGATCAACGACGGGCCGAACTTTTCAAGGCCAAGATTTACTACCAAAGTACTTTTGCAGAACAAAAATTACAATTAAATGAATTAATTTATGAATCCGGATATGCCTATTGGAACTGGTTCATGTCCTATAATTCTATGCAAATTTTAGATGAGGCGTACCGCTTAGCTAATGAACGTTACATTGCGATGAAACGCACGGCAGAACTCGGTGATCGACCAGAAATTGATGTCGTTGAATCACAGATTCAAGTTCAGAACCGAGAATCCATGCTCCGAAATTTTGAAACTGAATTTATGGGAACAAGGTATAAATTGGAAACCTATTTATGGAATGAACAATTGTTGCCCCTCGAATTAGACAGCTTAACCCTTCCTCAGTCAATGGACAGCGTTAGTGGTGAAATAGCTCCTGTTTTGACAAATCAATTAATTGATTCAGCCGTTACAAATCACCCTTATTTACAAATCACTGATTTTAAAATCAAAAGCTTGGAAATTGAACGGAAATTTAAAAAAGAACAATTAAAACCAGAATTCAATATTCAATATAATTTTCTGAATCAACCGATACAAAATAATCCATTTACGAACATGTCGTTGAATAATTATAAATGGGGGATAACGTTTGAAATACCTGTTTTTCTTCGAAAAGAACGAGGAGAATTGGCAAAAACAAATCTAAAACTGCAAGACGAGAAATATAATTTAGAAAACAGCAGGGCCTATCTGGAGTTTAAGATAAAAAATGCCTGGATCGAATACAAAAACGCTTTGGTTCAATTAGAAATATTTGAGAAAACAGTAATAGATTCAAAAAGATTACTAGAAGCTGAAATAGAAATGTTTGATACCGGAGAAAGTTCTCTTTTTCTTATTAACGCGCGAGAATTGGCTTACATTCAAGCAAAATTAAAATGGGTTGAAAGCACTGCCAAGTCAAAACAAGCATTTCTTTCCTTGAAATTTAATTTAGCACAATTGGTATAATTTTACACAAATGGATTTTGTTGGTCGAAAACTAATTATTGCTACCAAACACGAAAAAGAAAAGGTAATTGGCCCTTTGGTCGAAAAACAATTGGGCGCAGATTGGTTTATTGATACATTATTTGACACGGACACACTAGGAACGTTTAGTGGCGAAATTGAACGAAAAGAAGACCCAAAAACTACCCTAAGAAATAAATGTCTTCTGGCCATGGATTCATCCAATTGCGACTTAGGTATTGCCAGTGAAGGTTCTTTCGGTCCCCACCCAGCTCTATTTTTTGCTGCAGCCAATGACGAATTACTGGTGTTTATTGATAAAAAAAATGAGTTGGAAATCTATGCTCGTGAACTTTCAGTAGAAACGAATTTTGGTGGTTTGGTCATTAAAAATTGGAACGAGGCAGAGGAATTTGCAACCAGGCATGGGTTTCCACAGCATGCTTTAATTGTGAAAAATCAACAGGAGGATTTTGATTACATCCGAAAAGGGGTCAATAACAAGGAAGATTTGAAACAATTTGTTAACGATTGCATGGAAAAATATGGTTCTGTTTTCTTGGAAACAGACATGCGAGCCATGTTCAATCCAACACGAATGAAGGTTATCGCTTCCGCTGCTCAAAAATTGATGGAAAAAATTATCAGTAAGTGCCCCGAATGTCAAACACCCGGTTTTGGAATAACCGATAGTTTTAAAGGATTGCCTTGTGAGTTATGTTCTTTCCCCACTCAGTCGACTTTGTATCATCAATCTCAATGTTCCAGTTGTGGATTCACTTCAACTGATTATTTTCCCAACGGTAAGCGAGTAGAAGATCCGATGTACTGCTCGTTTTGTAATCCTTGAGGGACTTAATATTTTTCGTACCAATCAAAATTATTTTTCACAATAGCTAATTTTTCCCGCTCCAAAAATGAGAGGTAAGACGAGGCAACAGGTGAATGTTTTTTACCTTTTAGCCAGATTAAGTACCATACTGATTCAATTGGGAACCCTTTGGTTGGGATAATTTGCAAGTCGCCATTCTGAAGTTCATTCTTTATTCCTATTAAGGGCATTATAGAACAGCCTAGCCCCGCAATCAACGCTTGCTTAACAGCTTCATTTGATGTTAGTTCCATTTTTTTTCTAACTACAATTTTATTTTGTATCAAAAATTTTTCCATCGTGTTTCTCGTTCCCGAGCCTTTTTCACGATATATTATTGGTAATGTCTCGAGTATGTTTTTTGTGTTTACCTTCTTTTTTAACTCATGTTTTTTATTGGAGATAACAAACAACTTGTTTTGAAGCAACTCAATTTTTTCAATTAATAAATTATCTGGCAAAACTGAAACCAAGGAAAAATCAACTTCATTATTCTCTAAACTTTCAATTACCTTGTTTTTATTGGTGACATCCATAACTAGTTCTATTCCTTCATGATCATTTATAAAATCAGAAATAAAATAAGGCATAATATATTTTCCAGTGGAAACCACAGAAAATTTTAAGCGACCAGTCAATTTTCCTTGATGCTCCAAGGTTTTAAAATTAATTTCATTCAGTTGATTTAAAATATTTTCTGTAGCCGCAGCTATTTCTTTCCCAAAATCAGTGATGAAAATCTGACGGCCAATGGTTTCAGTAAGTGGTATTTTGAATTGCTCCTGAAAGTTTTTCAACTGAATTGAAACCGCAGGCTGTGTCAAATGTAATTCTTCCGAAGCCTTTGTAATACTCTTTGTTTGAGTAATTTTTAAAAAAATGCGCAGTTGATTTATTGTATAGTTCATAAATATATTTTATGATTAAGATTGTAAATATATATA
>CAIUSK010000275.1 GCA_903901805.1 uncultured Flavobacteriales bacterium | reverse complement strand
TCCATTTCAATACTTTGATTTTGAACAGAAATTCGTTTAAATACTTTTTCAATGAATGGTATTTTCAATCGTAAACCCGGGTGAAGAATGCGTTTGTATTTACCAAACATTGTTATAACCGTAATTGTACCCTGAGACACTGTTAAGAGTCCACTCAAAACAATAACGAGCACAAGACCAATAGCCACAAAAGGAATTTCCATAATCAACTGATTTATAATTAGGTAAATATATCAATAATTTGTTGATTTTCAGATTTTCTAAATTAAAGAAATTTACCACTCGAATTGACAAGAAAAAATAACCTGGTTTTTCACAAAAGCCATATCTATTTACTTGCTCATTTCAATTTCTATATAACTTTGTACTATGAGCCAATTAAGCATTCGTAAAGCTACTTTAGTTGATATAAAAGAATTACAAGAAATTAGTATTCAAACATTTACAGAAACTTATTCCTCCTTCAACACCCAAAAGAACATAGATTTATATATTTCTGAATCACTTTCCTATACACAATTAACATCCGAGATAAAAAACAACGCATCTTCATTTTACATGGTATATCTGGAAAATAATTTGATTGGTTATTTAAAAGTCAATTTGTCAGGAGCACAAACAGAGTTGGTTGACTCAATAAGCATTGAGATAGAGCGCATTTATTTACTCAAAAAACACCAAGGAAAAGGATACGGAAAAAACCTCATCGACTTTGTAATTGAAATTGCTTCCAATGACAATCTTTATCGCATTTGGTTAGGGGTATGGTCAAAAAACGTAAAAGCAATTGAATTTTATAAAAAGATGGGCTTTACGGAATTTGACAAACACCTTTTTAAACTAGGACAGGATGATCAATTAGATTTCTTGATGGACTTAAAAATCAAAAAAACTGTTGGTTAAAATTAATTTTTAATTTGTTCCTTGCGTTTTTCAACAGATTTCAATTTGTTTTCTTGAGTCGATATTTCCGTCTTTTTAGTTTCTTCCTTCGTTTTAGCCTTTTGAATATCGGATTCTTTCTCCGTAATTTTTTTCTTCAAGTCGTCAATATCTGATTTTAAGTCATTTTGTTCTTTAATTAGCTTATCTTTTTCTCTTATCAATTCACCCAACGCAGCTTTTTCATCTTCAATTTGCTTATCAATACTTGCCTCGGATGCTGCGACTGCAAATTTCTCTAATCGTTTTTTAAACACTCCATATTGCTCTGCATGAAGGGATTTATCCATGTAGGCACCACCCAAATCAACAGCCCAAAACACAGATATTGGATTATCTTTTGAGCCAACAATTTTCGCATACACATCAAATTGTTTTTTACCCAATTCTTTTACTTCACCCAAAGAAACAAAATACTCATTTTTTTTATCGTCAAGTTTTCCATTAAAATCTTTCAGTTCTTTTTTTAATAATTTTTCAACCATATCCATGTCACCAAAGGGTATGGACACCTGAAGACTTGGTTTAGGTCCAACAATACCAATGCTGAAATCGGTTGTTGCATCAGAAACACTTATTTTTTGAGAAAACGAGGTAAATGATAGGAAAAAAAATATCGCTTTAAAGAAATTTTTCATTGTACTAAATTTAAGCTAAAAGTAGGGAATTAAATTATATATTTTCTGCTTCCAAAATATATTTCCAGAAATCGGTTATAGATATTCCGGCGCACGCCAACATTTGAGGCACGATACTAGCAGGAGAGAACCCCGGTGTGGTATTCACCTCAATAACATAGGGAGTGTTGTCAACTATCATAAAGTCGATTCGAGCAACAGATTTTAATTGCAGCAACTCATAGATGTATTTAGCTTGTTCTTGAACTTTTTTTCTCAAATCGTCTGAAATTCTTGCAGGAGTAATTTCCTGAGACTTACCCAAGTATTTTGCCTCAAAATCAAAAAACTCATTCTCAGAGGCTATTTCTGTTAATGGAAGAGCAAAAACCCCTTCTTTTTTACGAAAAACCCCACATGTAACTTCTGTCCCTTTCAAAAAAGATTCAATAACAACAGTTTTCCCTTCGGCAAAGGCAGCTATCAAAGCAGGTTCAATTTCCTCCTGAGTTTTCACTTTAGAAATACCATAACTAGAGCCAGAATCAGCCGGTTTCACAAAAACAGGCAATCCTAATTTTTGTACAATCTCATAACTTGAGTAATTATTTTTATCTGTTAAAAGAATCGAATCCGCAACGGGAATATCAAATGACTTTAAAAATTGATTACAAAACCATTTATCAAACGATAATGCAGAAGCCAATGGACCTGAATTTAAATAAGCAACGCCTTGCATTTCCAACAAGGCCTGTATTTTACCATTTTCTCCTGGATCTCCATGAATATAAACAATACCCAAATCAATTTTTGTCTCCAAATCATTTAATGTAAATGACATCTTTTGTAAATCGAAAGGAACAATTTCTTGATTCGCTTCAACATGCCAGCCATTCTTTGAAACAATTATCTTTACCGTATTAAAATCCTTAGGGAAATGATCTTGAATAGTTTGTGCGCTCTTCATGGATATTTCAAATTCGGATGAAAATCCGCCACAAAAAATCCCTACCGTTCTCATAATTTATCTATTTATATTCAAAAATACTGAATCTGTAGTCTGAATGATTTACATCACATCCAAAGTTATTCTCATTTCAAGGTTGATAAGGGTTGATGTTGCCAAAAAATAGTTGTATTTTCACAACCTTATTTTCTTTTATGATAAAACTTATTGGTTTAATTATAGTATTTTCTACTATTTTCAATTACTCAGCTCAGCTGGTTCCACAAAATGGGATTGCTCCCTCCTCCCCATTGTATACTGCATTAATTCATGCAACGATTTATGTTAGTCCAGAACAAAAAATTGAGGATGGAACACTTTTAATTAAGGCCGACAAAATTATTGCTGTTGGAAAAAATGTAAAAATCCCGACTAATGCTTTAATAGTTGATTGTTCAAACAAGGTGATACTACCTTCATTTATAGAATTATATAGTAACATCAGTTTATCGCAACCCGCAAAATCTACCGAAAAAAACACCCAAAAAGGTGCGTTTTATTGGAACGAAAGTATTCACCCGGAAACCAACGCGGCATCATCATACGTAATTGATTCAAAATCACAGGAAAATCTACAAAAAATGGGATTTGGATTGGCATTAACCCACGTTCAAGACGGGATTGTAAGGGGTTCTGCTGCATTAATTTCTCTTGGAGAATCTGATGCTAATAAGCATTTGGTACTTTCTGAAAGCGGCCTATTTTATTCGTTTAACAAAGGGAATTCAAAGCAGTCTT
This sequence comes from uncultured Flavobacteriales bacterium, assembly GCA_903901805.1. Taxonomy (GTDB): domain Bacteria; phylum Bacteroidota; class Bacteroidia; order Flavobacteriales_D; family Crocinitomicaceae; genus UBA952. The sequence goes on along the minus strand of CAIUSK010000275.1, from coordinate 6,081 downwards.
ATCCGTCCTCTCAAATGGGATCAATTGCCTTGTTGCGCCAAGCATTTTATGACATGGAATATTATCATAATCATGCTCCATCCGAACGAAACATATCTTTAGAAGAATGGAAAAAAAAGCTTTCACTTCCTGCGTTTTTTAAAACAGATGATAAATGGGAGATCTTGAGAGCTGATAAAATTGCCAAAGAGTTTAATCAAAAATGGAATTATATTGGTACAGGAAAAGAATATGCTTGGTTACCAACTGCCAAAAACATCAGTGGATCAGTAGTTATTCCCGTAAATTATACTGAAGCATTTGATGTAAAAGATCCCTACATCGCTCGACAAATCCCCTTAAGCGATTTAAAACATTGGGAATTAGCACCTTCTAATGCGAAAATCCTTTCTGAAAACGGAATTTCTTTTGCCATAACAAGTGATGGTATAAAACAAGCAGACGTATTTTGGAATAACCTAAAAAAAACAATTTCTAGAGGAAGTACCATAAATCAAATTCTTGCTGCGTTAACTACCAAGCCTGCTGAAATTCTCGGACTATCTGATAAAATCGGTGAGCTTACAGAAGGGAAACTTGCTAGTTTCAATATTTATTCAGACGATCCTTTAATGGCTAACGGTACGTTATTGTCGAGTTGGTTTCTAGGTGAGGAAAAAGTACATTCTGTCTTACCAACAATAGACATCCGAGGCCAGTACGCATTAACCTTGGATAAAAAGGAATACGTATTCGAGATTACGGGAAAAATTGAAAAACCTACTGGTAAAATAACAACCATTAAAACGACTCGTGATGCAAATACACAAGAAGAAAAAACAGATACATTGAGGCCTACAATACAAATTGTTCAGCGTGAAAATGATGTTATTATGCAATTTAATTTAAATGACAATTACTTTTCGGGTAGTGTAAATTTACATGGTAAAATATATGGTAAGGAAGGAATAATCATTGAAGGAGATGCTGCTTTACCCGATGGTCGAATGAACTACTTTTCAGCAACATCTACAAAAAAATCAAAGGAAAAAGAAGAAAGCTCAAGTACTGTTTTAGATACTTCTTACCTCGGTCGTGTCTGGTTTCCAAATATGGGTTTTGGCAATGACACCCTTCCAAAGATAAATTCGTTCGTTATTGAAAATGCGACAGTTTGGACAAATGAGGCAGAAGGAATACTGAGTGAAACAAATGTTGTAATTGAAAACAGTAAAATCAAATACGTTGGCAAAGAAAAAAACAACTATCCAAAAAATGCTATAATCATTGATGGAAAAGGAAAACATTTAACCAACGGAATAATTGACGAGCATTCCCATATAGCTATCTCGAAAGGGGTTAATGAAGGCGGACAAGCAGTTACCTCTGAGGTAAGTATTGGGGATGTTGTAAACTCTGATGATATTAATATTTATAGACAACTGGCAGGAGGCGTAACTTCAGCGCAACTCCTTCATGGTTCTGCCAATCCAATTGGTGGACAATCTGCATTAATTAAGTTAAAATGGGGACATACTCCAGAGGAAATGTTGATTCCCAACGCACCGAAATTCATAAAATGTGCTTTAGGAGAAAATGTGAAACAATCCAATTGGGGGGAAAATAATACTTCACGCTTTCCTCAAACACGCATGGGGGTAGAACAAGTCTTTTACGATGGCTTCAACAGAGCAAAAAAATACCAACTTGAGTGGGAGAATTATAAAATCAAAGGAGGAACCAAACCTAGAAAAGACCTGGAGTTAGATGTGTTAAGTGAAATCCTAAACAAACAACGTTTTATCACCTGCCACTCATACGTTCAATCTGAAATTAACATGTTCATGCACGTTGCGGATTCAATGGATATTAAGATTAATACATTCACACATATATTAGAAGGATACAAAGTAGCTGACAAAATGAAAAAACATGGAGCCGGCGGTTCCACTTTTGCAGATTGGTGGGCATACAAATTTGAGGTTAACGATGCAATTCCCTACAACGCAAAAATGATGGCCGATCAGGGTGTTATTGTATCCATTAACTCCGACGATGCCGAAATGGGAAGACGTTTGAATCAGGAAGCAGCTAAAAGCATAAAATATGGTGGCATGTCTGAAATTGAAGCTTGGAAAATGGTTACGCTCAATCCAGCAAAATTACTGCATTTGGACGACCGATTAGGCAGTATCAAGACAGGAAAAGATGCCGATTTAGTATTATGGGACAATAATCCACTAACGACGACAGCTAAGGTAGAATTGACATTTATTGATGGTGCTGTCTATTTTGATCGAAAAAAGGATGAAATCCTTCAAAAACGAAATGATATGGAACGTGCGCGCATCATAACAAAAATGTTGCGATCAGCAGATCAAGGAGAATCTACAAAACCATTTATTAAAAAAGGTAAAAAACACTACCATTGTGATACACTTGGTGAAGAAGGCACAGAAGCAGAAAACACTCATTAAATTCAATCAAAATGAAAAAGCTCATACTATTCATATTCATCTTAGCCCAGAATATTATATTTTCTCAACATTCAACTATTTTATTAATCGATGGTTTTTTGCATAAAGGAAATGGTGAGACAATCGAACATGCGCTCATTGGAATTAAAAAGGGGATCATTGTTGAAGTAGGAAATTCGCTTACAACCAGATATAACAAAAAAGACTGGGACACTATTATTTCATTAGAAGGACAGCATATTTATCCAGGATTTGTTGCTACTAATTCAACATTGGGATTGACTGAAATAGACGCAGTTAGAGCAACAAGAGATTTTAATGAAACGGGAGAATTCAATCCCCATGTGCGCAGTCAAATAGCTTTCAATCCAGAATCGAAAGTTGTATCTACCGTTTTGACCAATGGAGTTTTACTTTGCCAAGCAACACCTAGAGGCGGAATGATATCAGGAAGTTCGGCAATTATGTCTTTAAGTGGATGGAATTGGGAGGATGCTACTGTATTAGCCAATGATGGAATTCATGTGAATTGGCCTTCAAGTTTGGAAGGTGGAGGTTGGTGGGCTGAACCCGCACCAAAAAAAAGGAACGAGAATTATATCAATCAAAAAAAGGAAATAGAATCTTTTTTTCAATTGGCAGAGGCTTATGTGAAAGGAAAAATAAATCCATTGGAAGAGGATCAACGATTAGAGGCGATGAGGGCATGCTTCTTCGGAACAAAAAGAGTTTATTTTCATGCAAACGAAATGCAACAAATACTTGATATAATTTCGTTCTCTTCTAAATACAAACTTAAATTCCCAGTTATTGTGGGAGGACACGAGGCTCATTTGGTTGGCCAGCGTTTAAAAGATTCTACTATTCCAATCCTCGTTCAACGCATACATAGCTTGCCTGAAAATGAGGACGACCCCATTGATCAACCATTTAAAATCCCGTTTCTCCTGAAAAAAGAAGGTATTTTGTTTGGTATTCAAAATGCGGGCGATATGGAAGCGATGAACACACGAAATTTACCTTTTCAAGCGGGAACTGCAACTGCATATGGAATTTCAGAAGAAGAAGCAATACAATCCATTTCTCTTGATGTCTGTAAAATAATTGGAATTGGTGAAAAATATGGTTCAGTTGAAGTGGGAAAATCAGCCACGCTTTTTGCTTCTAAAGGAAATGCTTTGGAAATGAAGAGTAACCAAGTTTCCCTTATTATAATCAATGGTAATTTTGTTTCAACAACCAATTTTCAATACGACCTTTATAAAAAATACACCAATAAACTTGAACACTGACCTCAATAAACTAGTCTATTATTAAATTAATAAATTTTATTCTTTAGTTAGTAAAGCAAGAAATAGTTTTAACTTTGCCGTCAACAACTACTAAACTAACTACTACGTTTTAATGAAAACTTTTCTTATTGCCGGTGGTTCGGGATTTATTGGAACAAACTTGAGTCGCGTCCTTCAAGAAGCAGGTCACACCGTTTATGTTCTATCCAGAAAACCGAAGCGAAAAAATCACATTTATTGGAACGCTCACGATAAAAAGATTGAAGGCAAACACCTTGAAAAAATTGAAGTGATCATCAATTTAGCGGGCTCAGGCATTGCAGATGAACGTTGGACAAAAGATAGAAAGAATCAAATTCTTAAATCGCGCATTGATACAATAGAGTACTTATTTATTTCAGCAAATAACTTCCCCAAATTAGAGCACTTCATAACTGTATCAGGAATTGACTGTTATGGTTTTGGTCATCCAGAAAAAAATTATACTGAAACAGATAATTATGGCTCTGATTTTTTATCCAATGTTGTGCGTCAATGGGAGGAAAAAGCCAATTTATTTGCTTCAAAGTTTAAAACTACCATACTTCGTTTACCCATTGTATTGGATGCTGAGAAAGGAGCACTATCAAAAATGGCTGCCCCAATAAAAAAATGGGTTGGTTCCCCAATAGGTTCAGGTAAACAAAACATGAATTGGGTGCATATCGACGATCTTACTGCTATTTTTAGACATGTAATTGATAATTCCTTAACAGGAACGTATAACGTAGTTGGAGGAAACAATACCAATGAAGATTTTACAAAAACATTGGCCAAAACCCTTCACAAACCCTTATTTCTACCTAATATCCCTCCCTTTATAATGAAATTAATACTCGGAGAAATGGCAATACTCTTACTCAATGGGAATTCGGTATCCGGAAAAAAATTAACCGATACTGGTTTCAATTATCAGCATACAGAGTTGGAAGAAACATTAAAATCAATTTACTCCCTTTAATTCTCGCAAACTTGCTGTATTTCTGAATTAAATACAGGCTGTTTCTGCTGAAATAAGTACCTTTGTTCACTCAATAAACCCGAGGTATGAGCATAAAATATACGGAATATAAAGGACTTAATTTGCCTAACGTCGCAAATATAGTATTGGAAAGATGGAAAAGAGATGCTGTTTTTGAACAATCAATTTCATCCAGAGAAGGAAATCCTTCTTTCGTTTTCTTTGAAGGACCACCATCAGCCAATGGACTTCCGGGTATTCATCATGTTATGGCTCGATCTATAAAAGATATTTTCTGTAGGTATAAAACCTTAAAGGGGTATCAAGTAAAACGCAAAGCTGGTTGGGACACACACGGGCTTCCTGTTGAATTAGGCGTTGAAAAGGAATTAGGCATTACAAAAGAAGATATTGGTTCAAAAATCACGGTTGACGAATACAATGATGCATGTAAAAAAGCGGTAATGCGCTATACGGATATCTGGAATGACCTTACCGAAAAAATGGGGTATTGGGTGGATATGGAGCATCCTTATGTTACGTATGAGCCAAAATACATGGAATCTGTTTGGTGGTTAATTGGTCAACTTTTTGAGAAAGGGTTACTTTACAAAGGATATACTATCCAACCATATTCGCCCAAAGCTGGTACCGGGCTTTCCTCTCATGAATTAAACCAACCAGGTTGTTACAAAGATGTGAAGGATACAACGGTTGTGGCGATGTTTAAAATGATTTCTACCAACCATTCCCCCTTTGTAGGGGGGTCAAGGGGGATGACCGAATCAAATTCACCCCTCTTAATATCCACTAATGGGGAGAAGGCAAATACATATTTTCTCGCTTGGACCACAACACCTTGGACTCTCCCATCCAATACGGCATTAACTGTTGGGCCAAACATTGAATACGCGTTAGTTTCAACTTATAACCAATATACCTTTGAACCGATTAACGTTATTTTGGCTAATAAATTAGTTGGATATCAATTTGGAAAAGGATTTCAAGCCGTTGAATCCGCAAGTGAATTGGCAAATTATTCGGCAGGAGATAAAACCATTCCGTTCTATGTTGCAGGAACATGTTTAGGAAAAGAGTTAGTTGGTATAAAATACGAACAACTACTCCCTTATTGTTTACCGGCAGAAAATGCTGAAAAAGCGTTTCAGGTTATTCCGGGAGATTTTGTTACCACCGAAGACGGGACAGGAATTGTTCACACTGCTCCCACTTTTGGAGCTGACGATGCTAAGGTTGCTACAGAAGCTGGAGTTCCTGGTATGTTAGTGAAAGATGATCGTGGAAACTTGGTTCCATTGGTGGATTTACAAGG
>CAIUSK010000274.1 GCA_903901805.1 uncultured Flavobacteriales bacterium | reverse complement strand
TAAGCATGGAACTTTTCAATAAAATCCTTGAAATTGATGAAAAAAATCATCAAGTTACGACAGAACCCGGTGTAATTACTCAAGTCTTACAAGATACGGTAAAGGAAAAAGGATTGTTTTATCCCCCAGATCCCGCTAGTAAAGGAAGTTGTTTCATTGGTGGAAATATCTCAGAAAATTCAGGTGGACCAAAAGCTGTGAAATATGGCGTGACAAAAGATTATGTGTTAAATCTTCAAGTGATATTAACAGATGGATCGATTATTTGGACCGGTGCCAATGTACTAAAAAACGCAACAGGGTATAATTTAACACAGCTAATTGTTGGATCGGAAGGAACATTGGGTATTGTAACTAAAATTGTATTAAAACTACTACCCCACCCTACTCAAGATTTATTGATGCTTGTCCCATTTTTTGATGCAACAAAAGCGTGTGAAGCAGTTGCTGCAATCTTTCAAGCAGGAATTACTCCAAGCGGACTTGAGTTCATGGAGAGAGACGCTTTACTTTTGGCGAAAAAATCTGTTGGAGATTCCACGATTGAAGTAAAAGAAAACCACCAAGCACATCTAATTATTGAAGTGGATGGATTTGATATTGAACACCTAATGGGAGAATGCGAAAAAATCATGGGAGTTCTTGAAAAATTTGAAACGGATGAAATTCTATTTGCTGAAAGTCAAGCTCAAAAGGATGCCTTGTGGCAATTGCGCAGAAAAGTTGGTGAGGCTGTCAAGACACATTCAATTTATAAAGAAGAAGATACGGTCGTGCCCCGATTTGAATTACCTAATCTCCTCAAAGAAGTTAAACGAATCGGTAAAAAATATGGATTTGAATCGATCTGTTACGGCCATGCGGGCGATGGTAATTTGCACGTAAACATTCTAAAAGGAAATCTATCTGATGAAAAATGGGATAACGAATTGAATCTGGCTATTCGAGAATTGTTTGAAAAAGTTGTTGCCCTTGGTGGAACTATCTCAGGTGAACACGGTATTGGTTTGGTTCAAAAAAACTATATGGATATAGCTTTTCCAGAAGTGGCAATTAACTTAATGAAAAATATTAAAAACGTTTTTGACCCCAATAACATTTTAAATCCCGGTAAATTATTTCCTGAAAATTAACAGTAAGAAATTGATATAAGTAAATAAATCGGCTACATTTGTCTTGTGAATCAAAGAATTTTTCGTAAAATAATATTATCCCTTCTCATTTTTGGAATGAGTATTCATGCAAGTGGAATGGATCATTTATTGGTTTATGACAAGCTTCAAGTCAATGCCGAGAAAAAACACGAAACATTAAAAAAATCTGACTTAACCAGTATTCTGGATATTGAAGACGATGAAATAGAATCATTAGAATTAGAGGAAAATGAAGAAGAAAACGGTTCATTTCATATTTTCTCATCATTTGACAAACGTCTATTTATTTGGAAAAAAGTCAAATCACATATACTAAATACGTGCAAGCACAAGCACAATCAAAAACTCCCACTATTTATTCAATTTGAAAATTATCGATTATAGCATGTTCACTTGGTTTTAAATCAATGTGTTACAAAATTATAATATGATATGACAAATGAACATTCCTTCTCTTTGGAGAAAGTTGTTCGCGAATTAAAACACTATTTACCAAGTCAAGCTCCATTAAAAGATTTCATTCATCATAATACGCTTCATGGCTTTCAAAATGAAAGTTTTCATGATGCTCTTAGGAAGGCAACTAAAATTTTTGGATGGAAAACCTACTTACAACTTAGTGAATTTCGGGAACGATTTAAAGAAAATAAAATTTCAGGAAAAGCCATTGATCGGGCAATTAAAAACAGATCGAAAGACATAAAACAATGGAAATCAATTCTTTTATACAAAGAAATTGACGAACACGTAGATTCTAAAATTGGGATATTAAGAAGCCTATGGAAGTCTGAATTCAAAATAGATTTGGATTCCATGATCCACCCGATATTATTTAGAATAATAAATAGCTATCTGGATCAAGGTATTTCCATTTGGAATTTTCCTATCGATGACAATGGTTTTCTATCCACGCTACGCAAATTAGAGGGTTCAACCAAAACTAGTTTTTTCCGAGGCAAACTAGCGAAAAAATTATTGCTTGATGAATCAGTAGATATCCCTTATTTATTAAAAGAAATTGTTGCAAATGAAGCGTATTACGAAACATATTTGTTTGATCAACAATTTTCGCATCCAGGTTGGTCAGGTATTGTTAGTTTTTTAGATGAAAATCCAAATGCCTTATTGGACAAAAGAAAAATAACGTTAACAGAGTTAATTCACTTTGAGCTACTTCTTGAAATTGATGTCTTAAATTATCAATATGGCAAGGCATGGCCAACAATTGGACAAAAAGCCAAGAAGGAAAATCTACATTTATTTGATCAAATTGAGGCAAATGAAGCAATGGAGGTTCTCTCAATTTGGCAAGATGCAATGGAAATATCTTATTATGATGAAGTATTAAACGGTATTCAGAAAAAGAAATATATTACTTCTAATAAAGAAATTTCTTTTCAAGCAATTTTTTGTATTGATGATCGTGAATGCTCAATTCGACGCTATGTAGAACAATTAGATTCTAATTCGGCTACTTTTGGAACTGCGGGACATTTTAATGTGGAGTTTTATTATCAGCCTGAAGGCAGTGATTTTCATACCAAAGTATGTCCCGCACCAATGACCCCAAAACACCTGATTAGAGAAAAAGAATCAATTGTAAGTACTAAAAAAGATTTCCATTTTAATAAACATACCCATAGTTTGTTCATCGGATGGTTCATTACTCAATTCATTGGTTTATGGTCAGGAATTCAATTGGCGAAATCCATTTTGTTTCCGAGTCAAAATGCTGCTTCCGTTTCGTCATTTAAACACATGCATTCTGATTCATCTTTAACGATCGAATTTGCCGGAGAAGTATCCAAAAATAATCTTCAAGTTGGATACACTGTTGAAGAAATGGCAAACAGATTAGAGGGATTGCTACGAACCATCGGACTCTTTGACAACTTTGCTCCTTTAGTATATGCCATAGGTCATGGTTCGAGTAGCGTAAATAATACGCATTACGCAGGATACGATTGTGGTGCTTGCTCCGGTAGGCCAGGATCTGTAAACGCAAGAGTCATTTGCCATATCGGAAATCATCCTGAAGTGAGACGTATTCTAAAATCAAGGGGTATAATTATTCCTAATGAAACGCAATTTGTTGGCGCATTGCACGATACATCACGTGATGAAATTGCTTACTACGATGAGCATATTTTGTCTGAAAAAAACAAACAGCTTCATGCACAAAACACTAAAACTTTTCTTCAATCGCTTGATTTAAATGCAAAAGAGCGTTCACGAAGATTTGTAGTGATGAATTCGAAAAGAAGTGCTTCTAAAGTTCATGATTTAGTTAAGCTGAGAACAGTTTCATTATTTGAACCTCGTCCGGAGTTAAACCACGCAACAAATACGCTTTGTATTGTTGGGAGGCGAGAAATCACTAAAGGGCTCTTTTTGGACCGAAGAGCATTTATGCATTCCTATGATTACACCACTGATATGGAAGGGAACTATTTACTAGGCATCATGAATGCGGTTGCACCTGTTTGTGGTGGAATCAATTTGGAGTACTATTTCTCAAGAGTTGACAATCAAAATCTAGGTGCAGGAACGAAACTACCGCATAATGTAATGGGATTATTTGGGGTTGCAAATGGAATAGATGGCGATTTACGAACTGGTTTACCGAGTCAAATGATTGAAGTTCATGATCCATTGCGATTATTAGTAATTGTTGAGCATCATCCTGATATAGTTCTTGCAACAATTCAGAAAAACCCAGCAACCTATGAATGGTTCGCTAATAAATGGGTGAATTTAGTAGCGTTTGATAGTGAGAATAATGAATTCTTCATCTTTTCAGATGATACTTTTAAACCTTATAATTTATTAGATTATTCCATTTGCAAAGTTGCTGGCATAGAATCAGTCATTGAATCAAGCCATGAGAATTTACCCGTTTTTGAATTAAATAACTAAGACCATGGAAAATTCATTCATACATTCATTTATAGCAATACCACTTATTGGTTTTTTGTTAAGTTTAATTGTTCCAAAATCAAATGAGCAATTACTCTCAAGGATAGCTGTATTAACCGTTGGCATTCAATTTTTTGGAGCGATTTTCTTCACTATTTTTTGGATTTCAAATGGCCATACTATCATAAACATTAAAGAGTTTTCAATTTATAGTACACCAGGTTATGATTTTTACCTTGATTTCTATTTTGATCATATCACTTTAGTTTATTTATTCCTCGGATCAATATTGACGTTAATTATTACTAGCTATAGTCGTTATTATTTGCATCGGGAAAGAGGATACAAGCGATTTTTTAATACCATATTATTCTTTTATTCAGGATTTACAATTATTATTTTTTCAGGTAATTTGGAAACTTTATTCATTGGATGGGAAATATTAGGAGTCTCTTCATTTCTACTTATTGCCTTCTACCGTGATCGATATTTACCGGTAAAAAATGCAGTAAAAGTTTTTTCCATATATCGAATCGGAGATGTAGGATTGATTTTAGTTATGTGGTTATCGCATCATTTGTGGCATGAAAACATTTCATTTTTCAAATTAACTAACGCACATTTAGTAAGTGAACACTTGGAGGCTCATTCTTGGGTTGGTTTAGCCATTTCCTTACTGATTTTTATTACCGCAGCTGCTAAATCCGCACAATTACCTTTTTCTTCCTGGTTACCTCGAGCTATGGAAGGACCTACTCCATCAAGTGCTATTTTTTATGGCTCTTTGTCCATTCATATTGGCGCATTTCTTTTGATGCGGACATCACCATTCTGGGAACATCAAACTTCTTTTAAAGTTTTCTTGGTTATTTCAGGCATTACTACAGCATTTATTGCCACCCTAACGGCACGTGTTCAATCATCTATAAAAAGTCAAATTGCCTACGAATCCATCGGGCAAATAGGATTAATTTTTGTAGAAATTGCATCTGGATTACATTATTTAGCTTTAGTTCATATAGCAGGAAATGCATTCCTAAGAACTTATCAATTACTAGTTTCACCTTCCGTTGTAAGCTATAAAATCCGAGAACAATTTTACAATTTTATTCCGCGCTCATTGACAATCGAAGATACTTTACCAAAAAGGCTTGAAAACACACTTTTTATTTTGAGCTTGAAGGAATGGAATTTAGACTCTTACATGTATCGTTTTTTATGGAACCCATTAAAAAACCTGGGCAAACGATTAAAATTTATTAGTTATCAAAATGTGATTTTACTTTTTGCTAGTACTTTTTTAATCGGATTAATCACTTTGTTTTACAAGGACAGCCTTCCAAAAACAGTATCCAATGCACTTCCATTAATTTATGCTATTCTTGGCTTTATCGTAGTCATTAAAGCATTCACAGAACGAAATAGTGCAAGATTGGCTTATACCTTAATTGTGGTGAATCATTTGTTTCTGGCATTAGCAATTTCGTTTAATAATCAATTCAAAATCAATGAATTGATTTGGTATTTAAGTGGGATTATTGGTGCCTGGATTTGTGGGATTTATTTATTATCGAAACTGCGCAGACAAAATGAATGGATAAGTTTAGATAATTTTTATGGTCATGCATTTGAGCATCCAAAAATTGCAATTATCTTTTTAATCTGCTGTTTAACATTGGCAGGATTCCCCATCTCACCTACATTTATTGGTGAAGATCTCATTTTCTCTCACATACATTATAATCAATTCGGTTTAGCATTTTTCACTGCTCTTAGTTTAATCATCAATGGGTTAGCTGCTATCCGAATTTATTCTCGTGTGTTTTTAGGGCCACATCTAAAAAAATACCACGATGTTGCCAAACGTTCCGCTTAATTACTAGTTATAAAAATATATACAATGAATACAGAAAATAAAAAACATGTCCTTCCAAAAGATGGATTAGAAGGACTCAAAGAAAATTTTGGCGCTGATGCTTTATCAGGATTTTTAGTATTTCTACTTGCATTACCCCTGAGTTTAGGTATTGCTAAAGCAAGTGAATTTCCCGCAATTTATGGTTTAATTACAGCAATGATTGGTGGAATTATCGTCAGCTTTTTTGCAGGCTCAAAACTAACAATTAAAGGTCCTGCTGCTGGCCTTATTGTAATAGTTGCAGGTTCCGTAACAGAGCTGGGACACGGAAACGCTGATTTAGGATGGCATCTTGCACTTGGCGCAGTAGTTGTTGCTGGTGTTGTCCAAGTTTTATTTGGAATATTGAAACTGGGAAGATTCAGCGATTTCTTTCCTTTATCCGCAGTTCATGGAATGTTAGCGGCAATTGGCATAATAATCATGAGCAAACAAATCCATATCCTTGCCGGGGTAAATCCATTAACTCAAGAAGGTAAATCAATGGTTGAACCATTGGAATTAATAGAACTATTGGGCAAAACAATTCCTAATTTCTTCCTGCACAAAGAGGTAGCTATTATTGGTTTAGTTTCATTAGCCATAGTTTTTGGATGGCCTATGTTAAAAATAAATTTCCTTAGGAAAATACCTGCCTCTCTTTTAGTTTTACTCCTTTCAATCCCAATGGGGATGGCTTTTGGATTAAAAAACACTACTGATTTTAAACCATTATTAACTTTTGACAAAGGTTTTTTTGAAATCTTAGGAATAAAAGCAGATTTTAGTGGGTTTAGTCAAACCGGTACTTTCATTAAATATGTGGTGATGTTTGCGCTTGTTGGCAGTTTAGAAGCCCTGTTAACGGTTAAGGCAATCGACATGATGGATCCTTTTAAACGTAAATCAGACTATAACAAAGATTTAATAGCGGTTGGTATAGGTAATATTATTGCAGGATTTTTAGGAGGACTACCAATGATTTCTGAGGTAGCACGTTCTTCGGCTAACGTTAATAATGGCGGTAAAACAAGATGGGCAAATTTTTACCACGGTATTTTCATCCTAATTTTCTTGATTTTCGCAGTTTTCTTTAGTAATTTAATCCCAATGACCGCTTTGGCCGCTATGCTAATTGGAGTTGGATACAAATTAGTTCACCCAAAAGAATTTAGAATTATGTTTAAAATTGGTAAGGATCAATTATCTATCTTTTTGATTACAATTATAGTAACTCTTACTTCCGACTTATTAGTAGGAATTGCAGCAGGAATTATATTAAAAATGATCATTCACCTTACAAGAGGAGTTACGTTTAAACAATTATTTAAAGGAAATATGGAAATAAAAGGAAATACCTTATCGGTACATGGCCCGTTGGTATTCAGTAACTTTCTAGGAGTTAAAAAAAACATCACCCATTTTTCCATGAAAGAACACGTAATATTTAATGTTTCTCATTGTCAAATAATTGATCATTCAGTTGTAGAATCATTACATTACCTCAAAGATGATTTTAAAAATGAAGGTGGTCATTTTGAAATTCTTGGGTTGGAGGAATTCAAATCGCTAACAGACCATCCTTATTCTGTACATCAACATCAACATTAATTTTGCTGCTATGAAGTGTTTAACTCTCTCTTTCCTATTCCTCCTTAGTTCTGTTACATTTGCGCAAAAAGTTTTTTCAGACCAACAGCACGCGTGGATTAGTTATTTGGGAAATCACAAGCTTTCAAATAAATTTGGAATTCATACTGAATATCAATGGCGCCGAGAAGATGGATTTAAAAATTGGCAACAATCCTTGATGAGGATTGGTATTGATTACACCATAAATCCCGATATTACGGTAACTGCTGGTTATGGTTGGATAGTGACTTTTCCCTATGGTGAACAACCAGTTTTAACTAACTTCAATGAAAATCGTATTTGGCAACAATTGAACTTGAAAAGTAAAATTGAGGGTAAATTCCGGACGATTGATATTCAACACCGCTATAGACTAGAACAACGTTTTATAGGAAATTACATCAAAAACAGCTCAGGTGATCTCGTTAAAGGTGATAATTTATTTAGACAACGGATTAGGTATCGTATGCTAGTTTTAATACCAATAACTAAAAAAAACTTGCAAGACAATACACTTTTTTTAAATTTAAATAATGAGGTGTTTATTGGTTTCGGGAAGGGAATTGGGAAAAATGTAGTTGATCAAAATAGATTTAACGCAGCCCTAGGTTGGAGATTCAATAGTAATTTCAATATTCAAATAGGCTACCTTTATCAATATGTAATAAAATCAGATGGAATAAAAACAGAACGGAATCACACCTTGTTATCTGGATTAACCTATAATGTTGATTTTACAAAGAAAAAGAAAAAAGACTAGGAATTAATTCTAAGAGTTGAAACAATTTTTGCCGATGCGCCTGATTGAGATGCAATAAACGCGACAATATTTGATGTTAGAGATTGGTTTTTCTCATTGAGTTTATTCAACTGATATTCTAGTTCTATTTCATCAATAAATTCAAATCCAATTCCATTCGTTAAAAATGTTTTTGCCTCTGGGAATCGGTTGTTTTTAGGACCAAATAGTACAGGCAACCCAAATACCGCTGGTTCTAGAATATTATGTAGTTTACCGGAAAATCCACCTCCCACAATTGCTATTTTTCCAAAATAATATGCTTTTGATAGATGTCCAATTGTATCCAGAATCAAACAGTTTACGATATTTTTTTCATCGCTAAAATTGGTGAATCGCATACAAGAATGACCTAATCCCTCTTCGATTTTCGAAATGTGGCCCTCTGAAATATCGTGAGGTGCAAGAATAAATTTAGTGCCCCTATTCTTTAAGATATAGGGGATAATGAAACGTTCCTCTGCAGGCCAAGAGCTTCCAATTATTATCGCTTTTTCACCTTGTAGAAACTTTTCAAATTTTGTCCAATCCTCATCACGTTTACCCTCATTTATTTCATTTAAAAACTGATTTTTAGCTTCCAATACTGCATCAAATCGTGTGTCTCCTGCTACCTGAACCTGGCTTATTCCGATAGAATGAAGTAATTTTAAGGATGTTTCATTTTGCACAAAGAAATAACTAATTTTCTTTAAAACACCTCGAAAAAAAGAACCGTGCCAGCTAAAAAAATGTTGGTTTTTCCTAAAATTTGCAGCAATTGAATAAATAGGAATTTGCATTTTATGAGCCGTAGAAATAAAATTTGCCCAAAACTCATATTTCACAAAAAAAATAGCCTTTGGTTTATAATAATTTAGAAAATACTTAGCATTAGAGACAGAGTCGAGTGGCAGGTAGACAACATAATCCGCGCAGTGATTTCGTTTTTGATAATGCTGCATTCCTGAAGGCGAAAAGAAAGTAACAAGAATTAAACAGTTAGGATTTTGAGCTTTCCACTCCTTCATTACAGGTAATCCTTGATCGAATTCTCCTAGTGACGCACAATGAAACCATACTAAGTCTTGACTTGATGTTATTGCTGGTAGTTTATTTCTCCAATCCTTTCTACCAATGATCCAAAGTTTTGCCTTTTCATTGAAATTCGAGGTGATTTGAATAACTATTCCGTAAAGAAATATGGATAAATTATATAGGAATTGCATCAATTAAAATAAAAATCTTTGGGTTTACGCTTGTAAAATGGAATCATCCATCCAAGTCTAAATCCAACTTGAATATCTATTCGAGTCTTTGTGGAAACAGGAACTTCTGGCTCATCTAAATTGATTGTCCGCAAATTTTTTGTAAAACCTTCTTGTGCATAAAAACCACCATAAAAATTATAAAACCCACTGTTTGCCATAAATGCATAACCAATAAATTGATGAAGATTAACTCCCGATGTTAACCGATCATACCCCTTTCGGTAATTTAATTCTAGCTGAGGAACGACTTGATCATTTGTTTCAATGCGCATATGATGAATTAAATACCCCAAACCTCCATTTACAAAAATCCCTGAATTGTTATTTGGGCTTAGAACCGGGAAAACTTTCCCAACTGAGACATTGATATTTAAACCACGAGGCAAAACAAATATTCGCGCAATATCACCATTTACATCTGTTACATTGCCATAAGAATCAATCAAATCGTTTAATAATCCAGTTACTCGTACTTGATTACCAAAAATAAAATTACTTTCCATACCAATATACCAATTGGTTGCAGTTTTATACCCCGCAATGATTCCTAGGTGATTCAAATAACCATATCGATCTGCTAAATCTCCAGCCGTAAAATTACCGCCATAATGAACTCCAATCCAAGGAGTAGCAATAGCCGAGTCTTTCACATTGCGCTGAGAAAATAATGGATTAAAATAAAACCCGATAAAGAAAACAAATAACAACCATTTCATACTTCAAAAGTAACGCTTTTCTTTCGTTCATATTTCAAAACAAAAAAGTGATTTATTGAACTTCAACAACAAGTATATCCCTTGTAAGCGAAGAAGCTATAGCTCTCCGGTCAATACAATGATTTATACACACGAGGATTTTTTCTTCATCGCAGATAAGCCACTGATTCAATCTTTCGGCATGTGGAACTTTTGCTGTTGTCAAAACATCACTGATTAATTTAGAACCCTTCAATCCTAGCGGATAAATTCGATCACCAATTTGCCACAATCGAAGAGAAAAATCACCTTTAATTTTTTGCTTATCAAAATAAATAACTGACTTTGAAAAGTTTTCCGGGAGTTTATCTACAGCTGTAACTTTGATTTGCGGTACAACCTGATCATCAGAATTAGCAAATTGAAAATAAAAAGAATTTTCTTCACGAATAATTGAAGTAAATAGATTACCATGAGACAGTACTATTTTGGAACCTTTCTGGGCCTTAATTAATTTATTCCAATGCACTAAATAATGGGTTGGCACTTCCAATTGATGAAACAACTCAATGGTAAGTTCGTTGGTTAGATTACATAACTCGGTTATTTCAATTTTTCGATCCGCTTTTATTCTTTCCGCCAGATGCATTGCTTCTTTTTCTAAAATAGTTTGATTTTCTTTCAAACAATCCATCATTTTCAAAACAGACTTTCGAATTGTAGGTATCTCTTTTTCAAGAGCTGGAATAAGTTGGTTCCTAAATTTGTTTCGTAAATAATCATTCTTCCTATTAGATTGATCTTCGCGCCAACTCAATCCAATTTCTTGGGCATAAGTTGTTAATTCCGTTTTTGTAAAGGGTAAAAATGGACGAACAAGTCTATTGGTTATTAATTTCATCCCGGATAACCCAGCAATTCCAGCATTTCTAAAATATTGAATAAAAAAAGTTTCTACTTGATCATCTGCATGATGGGCAACAAACAGGAAGGATTCAACAGATTGTTCTAACTGTTTACGAAAGAAATCATACCGTATTTCACGCGCGCGATTTTGGAGATTTGATTTTTTCTGTTGTAATTCACTCCCTAAATCATGTTTTAATACCACTAATTCAATACGTTTGTTCAAGCAGAAATCACGTACAAATTCTTCATCCAATTCACTTTCTTCGCCTCTTAATTGATAATTAACATGAAGTGCTGTGACGGTAAAATGCTCTCGGAAAAGTTCCAGCAT